>NZ_AHVZ01000017.1:0-256346 GCF_000247495.1 Psychrobacter sp. PAMC 21119
ATTATCTGCGCTATTTTCCTTGTTTGACTGCAATTTATCTCACTTTTATCCTCATTTTTAAAATGAGGACATGCCCTAAAAACAAGCAAGTTTATAAAATAAGAATGAGTAGCAATCGAGCCTCTAACGATGGTGATCTGGTCAGGCGCTGGTGTGTCGAAGGAAAAGGACTCGCTGTAAAATCCTGCTTGGATGTTTCGAGTGACATATCAGAAGGCAAGCTGATTCATATCATAACCGACTATCAAGCAAAGCCAAGTGAGCTTTGGCTCATCTGCCCAAGTAGGCAATCGATAACCCCTGCGGTCAGACTGCTCAGAGACACCTTAAGAGAAAAATGTAAGGCGCTTTTGAGTCGTTTAGCCATATAGTTTTCACGCTATTGTATAATGCACGGCTTCAATCTATCTGTATTGCATCCTGTTGCCTTTTGGCTTGGTGGCCTCACTCGGTTGGGCCACTCCGTTGATTTCTGCTGTGATCGCTTATACCTTCTTTGGTTTTGATGCCCTTAGCGAAGAGCTAGAAGAACCTTTTGGCTTGGCAGCTAACCAACTACCCCTGACTGCCTTATCACACACAATCGAAATCAATCTGCGAGAAGCATTAGGAGACACGGATATCCCACCTGATATCGCGCCTATCAATGGCTACTTACCGTAAGTCGCATCAGCAATTGAAAACCTAGCTGTCCAAATGTATGATGCCACTATACTTGGTACATCCCTTGCTAATAATGCATGAGTTCGTCTACCATCTGCTTACTCACATTGATAAAAGTAAGTGAACACTATGAATTACCAAACGCTACGTCACCATTGTCCAACTTGGGATGATTATATTCAGCACGACTTTGTCAAGCAGCTAGCGGCAGGTACGCTCGCCCCTGACAGCTTCCGCCACTACCTCGTCCAAGACTATTTATATTTGATCCACTATACTCGAGTGATGGCGTTGAGCGTGTATAAAAGCGACACGCTGGCGCAAATGCGCGTCGGTCAAGCAGGCATCAATGCCATGCTCGATATGGAAATTGGCATGTATTTGGACTTCTGCCACCAATGGGGCATAGCGCTTGAAACCGTCGAGAATGCGCCTGAATCTACCGTAACTATCGCCTATAGCCGCTATATATTAGACGCTGCCCTGTCAGGCTCACTGGCTGAGCTGTATGCCGCTATTGCCCCTTGCTTGATGGGTTATGGTGAAATTGGCAAACGCATCAAAGCCGAAGAGTTCATCACGGGCAATCCCTATCAACCATGGATTGATGTATTTGCTAGTGATGCGTTTCAAGCGATTACTGCGCAGAACGAAGAGCAGATCAATGAACTACTGGCACATGCTAGCCCTGCTCAAGCAGACAAGTTCCAACAGTTATTTAATACTGCTTCACGGATGGAAGTGAATTTTTGGCAGCAAGCATTAGATCTGTCATAACTCGTATTTTTATAGCAAATTTAACTTCACGTACTATTCAATATAGTTGATTCAATTTAAAAGAGTGATAAGGCAACCGAGTGCAGATGTATGAGTAATACTTTAAGCGAGGTTAACACTGTCACTCTTTTATAGTGGATTAACGATACAATAAAAAATCCTCAAGGAGAGACACCATGGCAGCATTTGATGAACACGCAAGCGCGTACGATAGCTGGTTTTTTGACAATCAAAACTTACTGACTAGTGAGCTAAAATTAGTTGCCCATTTCTTAGATAAAAACAGTGAGATATTGTCTATCGGTTGTGGTAGCGGATTATTTGAATCACTACTAGCAAAAGATTATGATATCCATATCAAATATGGTATCGAGCCTTCTAAAGACATGGCCGCCGTCGCCGAAAAGCGCGGATTGCAAGTAGATATCAGCCCTGCTGAAACTTGCGAGATTGAGCCCAATAAGTTTGACATTATTATGTTCAACGGCAGTGTCAGCTATATCAGCGATTTAGATGCCTGTATTAAAAAAGCCTTTAACGCTCTAAAAACTGGCGGCAAATTGATTCTGATCGATGTACCAAAAGAGAGCGGCTTTGCCAGCTTATACAATTTGGCCAGCTCGTTAGGCACTTGGGAGCATCCGCTACTTGCGCACATCTCCCCTGCTGACCCTTATCCTATTGAACTGGTAAAATCAGCCAATTGGCGCACCTCAGATGAAAAAATCGCGCTGATGCAAGCCAATGGTTTCGTCGATTTTGAGTATGCGCAGACCTTATTGACCCATCCAATGTATGCCAATGTTAAGGTACAAGAGGTCATCGAAGGTTATGACCGTGGGGATTATGTGGCGGTTTGTGGTTATAAAAGATAAGCGGTCGCTATCAGTACCCTGTCCGTACCGTAGCCGAAGGTTCGACATACCCTAATGTACTGTCGTCGCTATCACAGGACTTGAATAATAGGCTTAGTGCCACTATAAATGGGCAATAAAGCTCTTATCCAAATATAGTCAAATCCATATAAATCCGCTACATCGTCATCCGCGCTAAGCATACTAATGTATAACTTGCGCTCGGTTTACTTGTATCGAAATTATTTGAATTCAACTATAGCTCATATTTAAAAAAACGAGGCAAATATCATGAGTGATAATTCAAAAGATACTGATAATCAAAGCACCAACCAAAGCAGCAACCAAAACACCAAAGACGTCACCATGACGGATCTGACACCCAATGAAGGTGTCTTAAAAGGCAAAAAAACCGACATTCAAAATCCAGAGCTGTGGGATTTTCCAATGAACTACCCTTTGAGTATCATTGGTCATGAAGGTGAGCATGAAAGCTTACTTAATGAAGTGAAGCTCATCCTCGGTAGCCAGTTCCCTGATTTTGATTTGGCCTCGATAGAAGTCAAGCCGTCGAAAACGGGTCGCTTTCATTCAGCGCGTGTCAATTTATACCTCACAGCAGCCGATCAAGTGAATACACTTTATGCGTCACTTGACGATGCAAAAACGGTTCGCATGGTCGTATAAACAGGTAATGGGTGTTTAGAAAAAAACCCCCTTTTCCGTCCAAATCGTCACTCACTATTGATAACATACGGGTGGCGATTTTTTATGGTTTGGTGTACAATCTGCGCCCGCATTATTGCCGCTCTGATCACTATCATCAGTCGACAATAACCGATAAAATAAAAATCAAACCACCACGATATTTTTACAAAAAATTTATGATGAGCGCATTTGCGTCTAACCCTTATCCCATCGTCCTTTGCCCAAATCTGGACCGTCTACAACCTCGCAGCAACATAGTTTTAGTCTAAAATCAATATAGTATTTTCAAAATTTTCCCGCTATATTGTGCCTACCAATTAACAAACACGCTATATGTAGTACTCAGTGATTTTAATCATCATTATGAGTAGCGGTAGTTTTTTGCCTAAAAAAACTGGCTATCGCAACCCAGCATCGTAGCGTTATAAAGAATGTCTGCCGCCGATTCAGCGCGCAGCATCACAATAAGCAATCAAAATAGAGGCCAGCATGACACATATTGACAAAATCCAAGTAACCAAACGTGATGGACGTTTAGAGCCTATTGATTTAGACAAAATTCACAAGGTGATAGCGTGGGCCGCTCACGGCTTGGACAACGTGTCTGTGTCGCAAGTTGAGCTAAAGTCGCACATCCAGTTTTATGAAGGTATCAAGACTCGTGACATTCACGAGACCATCATCAAATCTGCCGCCGACCTTATCTCTGAAACGACGCCTGATTATCAATATCTAGCGGCTCGTTTGGCTATCTTCCATCTGCGTAAGATTGCTTACAATAGATTCACGCCGCCACATCTATTCGATCACGTTACAACCCTAACTGATGCTGGCAAATATGATGAGCATATCCTAGCTGACTATAGCCGTGCTGAATTTGACGAGTTAGAAGCGTATCTCGATCACTGGCGCGATATGAACCTTGCGTATGCAGCCGTTGAGCAAATGGCAGGCAAATACCTCGTCCAAGATCGCGTGAGCAAAACCGTCTTTGAAAGCCCACAGTTCTTGTACATGCTGGTTGGTATGTGCTTGTTCAGCCGTTACGAAAAATCAGAGCGTATGAACTACGTGAAGCGTTTCTATGATGCGACTTCAGAATTCAAAATCTCACTACCAACGCCTATCATGTCTGGTGTGCGTACGTCATCGCGCCAGTTTAGCTCGTGCGTATTGATCGAATGTGGCGATAGCTTAGACTCAATCAACGCCACCACTAGCGCCATCGTACGCTATGTGTCACAGCGTGCTGGTATCGGCATCAACGCGGGTCGTATCCGCGCCCTTGGTAGCCCTATCCGTGGCGGCGAAGCACAACATACTGGCTGTATCCCATTCTACAAACTGTTCCAAACGGCCGTTAAATGCTGCTCACAAGGCGGCGTCCGTGGCGGTGCAGCGACTCTATTTTACCCATTATGGCATTTAGAAGTTGAGTCGTTACTGGTACTGAAAAACAACCGCGGCGTCGAAGACAACCGTGTCCGTCATATGGATTACGGTGTCCAGTTAAACAAAACGATGTACACGCGCCTCATCAAAGGTCAAGACATCTCGCTATTCTCACCAGGCGATACTCCGGGCTTGTATGATGTGTTCTTTGAAGATCAAGACAAATTCGAAGAGTTATACACCAAGTACGAAAATGACCCTGCTATTCGTAGCCGTCAAATCCCAGCAGCAGACTTGTTCAGCCTAATGATGCAAGAGCGCGCCAGTACTGGTCGTATCTATATCCAAAACGTCGATCATTGCAACACGCATAGCCCATTTGACGCGACGGTTGCGCCGATTCGCCAGTCAAACCTATGTATGGAAATTGCGCTACCGACCAAGCCACTTGATAACATCAATGACGAAGAAGGCGAAATCGCCCTATGTACGCTATCAGCAGTCAATTTGGGTAAAGTCGAAAACGTCAGCGACATCGAAGAGCCAGCCGAGCTAATCGTCCGTGCGCTTGATGCCCTGCTCGACTATCAAGACTATCCAGTAAAAGCCGCTCAAAACGGCAGCATGCGTCGCCGTACGCTCGGTGTGGGCGTGATTAACTATGCTTATTACCTTGCGAAGAATGGCGTACGCTATTCAGACGACTCAGCATTGGGTCTGACGCATCAAACGTTTGAAGCATTGCAATTCTATCTTTTGAAAGCGTCAAACAAATTGGCAAAAGAGCAAGGCGCTTGCCCTGCGTTCAATGAGACTACATATTCACAAGGCATCTTGCCAATTGATACGTACAAAGCCGACTTGGACAAAATCTGCCAAGAGCCGTTACATCTCGATTGGGAGACGCTACGTGGCGAGATCACTGAGCACGGTCTGCGCAACTCTACTCTAACCGCCTTGATGCCGTCTGAGACCTCTAGTCAGATCGCCAACGCGACCAACGGTATCGAGCCACCACGTGGTCTGGTCTCTATCAAAGCATCAAAAGATGGCATCCTAAAGCAGGTCGTGCCTGAGATTACGACGCTAAAAGATCAGTACGAGCTACTATGGCAAATGCCAAACAATGACGGTTATCTAAAGCTGGTCGCTGTTATGCAGAAGTTCGTCGATCAAAGTATCTCTGCCAACACCAACTATGATCCTGTTCGTTATGCTGGTGGCCGTGTACCGATGAAGATATTGCTAAAAGACTTGCTAAACGCTTATAAAATGGGTGTAAAGACGTTGTATTACCATAACACTCGTGATGGTGCGAACGATGCCCAAGCGGATATGGAAGATGATTGTGCTGGTGGTGCATGTAAGATTTAAGCTATTGATGGATGGCGGGCTTAAGTTTTTAAATCCGCTGTTTGCTATCGTTTAAATACTTGCTTGAAATCGAATTAATGAGTTGTACTATTCCTGTAGAAAGCGAATGAACTTAAAAAGAAAACATCATTTTGTCAGCCAGTTTTATTTAAGGAACTGGTATGACAGTAATGAAAAAATCATTGTTTGGGATGGACATAAAAAAATTTCCTCTAAATCAGAATCTATTGGCTTTCAAAGAGATTTGTATAAGTTAGCCACCCTTACCAATAAACAGTATGAATTGCTTGATAAGTACTTAGAAGATTGGGAACTCAAAAAAACATCCATTTATAAGCTTAGCTTTAAATATATATTAGAAGCACAAAGCATCTTTAGCAATGGCTTCAAATTTGTAAATCCAAAGGATTTAGACACAATAGACGAACTAAATAGTATTGAAAAAGAGTTTTCAACTAATATAGTCGAAGAAAGACTTTCCAGACAAGAAAGTTTATTTAGTCAAGTATTAGAAAAGTTGACTTCAAAGTCAATTAATATGTTATCGCTTAATGACTATAGTTATTTGGTACATTTTATTGTATTTCAGTATATGAAGACTCCAAAGAAAATAAAACACCTGATTTCTATCACTGAAGAGTCAGAAGTTTTTCGAGAAGCTAATTTCAACAACGAACAGTATAAAACTTTTTGGTTGATATTTACCCAGTGCTTTCAAGAAAGGGTTTATCTTTCAATTTTCAAACAACTTTACACAATAAAAATTTATAGTAATACCTCTAATATCAATTTTATAACTTCAGACGACCCTTGTTTCAATCAAAGAATTAATGAGAATGGTTTTTTAATTCAGCTCCCCATATCTCCTAAGATTATGATTGAACTAGCTCCCAACACTTACGATGATGATTTCACGAAAACAGCGGTCGATTATTACAGCCTGAGCAGTGACAATGCTAATGAAGTATTTCTCTCAGACTCCTTTGTAACTTTCGATAATATAGAAGAAGAACAAGTCATAGATTTAAACCAGAAAATATTTAGTAACCGTGATAGATTTATTTACGCACAGCAAGTAGATGATATTAGCACGTTAGAAACCGTATAGTATTGTAGGATGCGCCCAGCTCAACGATTGAATTTAAAAGGTGCATTAAATGCACCCTACGCCTATTTAAAATTAACACAGCGAGCGTAGGTTGGGTGGAGCTTGCGACACCCAACGATTTTAATTGAATAATACGTTGGGTGTCGTCCCTCGACACCAACCTACCTTTAGATCGTAACGGTTGTTGTAGGCTAGGTTAAAAACCTAGTTGTAGGGTGCGCCCAGCGCACCAATGAAATTCAAGAGTTTAAATAGGTTGAATATAAATGCAGCTGTCTTCACCAATAAGTTATAAAAGCTCTGCTAATGCAACAATTTACCGTGATGGTGGTTCGCTTGAATTAAGATTCACTGCAGATGACAATAGAAGTTACTGTATATTTATGGAAGTTGTTCATGACTCGCCAGATGATTGCAAACGTTATCATCCGCCGATGCTGTTTAAAGAGTCATTTGATATAAATAACAGTAAGCCTGAAGACTTTATCGGCTATCTAAATTGGCAACAGATTGAAGGCTTGATTAGCGAAATTAAGATGTGTATTGGTCAAGGTTTCAAGAAACATCCTGATATCGCATATTTTGAATTGATTGAAAATATTGCAAATGATAATGGTTGGCTTATTAAGTGATGTAGGGTGCGCCCAGCGCACCGATAATATTCAAATTGTGTATAAAAGTGCGTAAGGCGCACCCTACAAATTATTCCCAAACGGAAGAGTCATTAAGAAAAAAGAAAGACGCCCTAGCAAGGCTTTTTAGCCCCGACTATAGCGGTATCCTGCTGACGACGATGGCGATGCAGTCTGTGGCTGAACGTAGTATCGAGACAACAGGAATGCGGTCAGACACGATAGACTGCACGCCAGCGGCTAAGCAGATACAAGCGGTAGGCGGGATTAGCTACCCAAAATATTTAAATTGAACACAGTAACAAATAAGACCTAATTTTCGTGCTAAAATTAGCCCTATATTTAGAGCGTAATATTAGCGGAGAATGAGTCATGCAACCAATATTTGCCACACAGACAGCCAGTATCTCAGAATTAAAAGCCAACCCATCGGCACTGATCAAACAGTCAGATGGTGAGTCCATTGCTATTTTAAACCACAATAAACCCGTGGCTTACTTAGTTTCGACAGATGTATTCGAGCGCATGATGGAAGCGATGGACGACATGGCATTGAGCCAAACCATTAGCGCACGATTAAATGACGGGCAGATACCGATAAAGGTAACGTTGGATGACTTATAATCTTGAGTTTCATCCTTTAGCGTTAAAAGAGTGGAAAAAGATAGCACCAAATATTCAGCAGCAGTTTAAGAAAAAATTACAGCAGCGATTGTCAAACCCTCATGTGCCTGCGTCAAAACTATCGGGACATACGGATACTTATAAAATCAAATTACGCACTGTAGGGTATCGTTTGGTATATACCGTAAAAGATGATGTGGTGGTGGTTTATGTATTGGCAGTTGGCAAAAGAGAAAACAACAAAGTATATGACAATCTTGCGACGCGCCAGCCATGATGAAGCTAAGATATTGAGACATTTATCATAAAAATCGTCCAGCGCTATCATAGAAATATAGAAACACACAAACAATAAAAACGACGGAGGTCATGTGCAATATACCGCAATCATCAAAGACGGTGGTTTGTTTATCCCAAACGTATTTTCAGACCTAAACGATGGTGGCTCGCATATCGTACAAGTGGAAGTCGACATCGCAGACGTCCGTGAGCAATTAGGTGAAGGCATAGCAGTAAAACCAGAAGTATTAAAGAAAGACGCCGCAAAAGCACCCAAAAAACCAGTAAAGAGAGCGACCAAAAAAGACGTACAGAAAGAAATACAGCAATTATCAGATGATGAGGGTTTGAGTGCGCTGCGTAAAAGTGCCATCGATGAATTGGAAGCATTGGATGATGTGGAGCTGAGCGAGATATTCAAAGCGTATATGAATGATGGACAGACGCCAGAGCAGATATCACTAGAGCACTTGTAATCTAATCCAGTCAAACCCAGTCAAATCCCTATAAATTAATAACCGTATCAATTATAAAGGCAGTCCCATGACTTACTCGATTTTTTCTCAAACGCCAAACAATGCGCTAAAAGAGCCGATGTTCTTTGGTAATCCAGTCAACGTGGCGCGCTATGACCAGCAAAAGCACCCAATCTTTGAGCAATTGATTGAAAAGCAACTGTCGTTCTTTTGGCGTCCAGAAGAAGTTGATGTGTCAAAAGACCGTATGGACTTTGGCAACCTGTCCTCGCATGAGCAGCACATATTTTTGAGTAATCTCAAATACCAGACTCTACTCGACTCTATCCAAGGTCGTAGCCCAAACGTAGTGCTATTGCCATTGGTTTCGATTCCTGAGCTTGAGACGTGGATTGAGACATGGTCATTCTCTGAGACCATTCACTCGCGCAGCTATACTCATATCATTCGTAATATCGTCAATGATCCAAACATCATATTTGATGACATTATGCAAAACGAGCACATCTTAGAGCGTGCCTCTGACATTGCCCAATATTACGATGACCTGTACCGCAACTCGCAGCTATATAGCTTATACGGTGCTGGTACGCACAACGTCAATGGCGAGGAAGTGACTGTCGATTTGAGATCACTGAAAAAGCAGATGTATCTGTGTATCGTCGCGGTCAACGTCTTAGAAGCCATTCGCTTTTATGTGTCATTTGCCTGCTCGTTTGCCTTTGCTGAACGTAAGCTAATGGAAGGTAATGCCAAAATCATCAAGCTCATTGCTCGTGATGAAGCGCTGCATTTGACGGGCACGCAACATATGCTGAACCTCATGCGCAATGGCCGTGACGATCCTGAGATGGTCGAGATTGCCGCAGAGTGTTATGAAGAAAGCATCGAGATATTCCGCAAAGCTGCCGAGCAAGAAAAAGAATGGGCAGGTTATCTGTTCAAAGATGGTTCGATGATTGGTCTGAATAAAGACATTCTTTGCCAATATATCGAATTCATCACCAACTTGCGTATGGAAGCCGTTGGCTTGCCATCAGTATTCCCGAACTCTAAATCAAACCCGATTCCATGGATCAATACTTGGTTGTCGTCTGACAATGTGCAAGTCGCGCCGCAAGAGACAGAAATCAGCTCTTACTTGGTTGGTCAGATTGACTCAGACTTATCAGACAGTGATTTTGATGACTTTGAGTTGTAGAAGATAGTTTTTCAAGATTGAGCTTTTAATATAGTCGATTCATTATAGAATAAGTGTAGTGCTGCTGGGATAAGTTTTGCGCAGCCTCTGTCTGCGTAGGCACAGCAAGCAAGTAAAATTTATCCCAGTAGCACGTTATAATAATTGTACTTATTTTATTTAGGATTGACCATATTATAAAAAGATAGGATAAATTATGACGTGGGTAATGACCAGTAAAAAGCAATTCTACTTGCATGATGATGAAAGTCTGCTCGATGGACTGCTGCGCACTGGACACGACGTCAATTATCAATGTAAGGAAGGCTACTGTGGCAGCTGCCGGATAAAACGTATCGCCAGCTCACACGTCATTGACTATCCGTTTGAACCACTTGCCATGATTGACGAAGATGAAATCCTGCCCTGCTGCTGCCGTGTGCAAGGCGTCATCTATATCAATCATGACCCTATTGAGAAATAGAGCAAAACAAACATAAAAAAGCGCGCTATCTACATAAGATAGCGCGCTTTTTTAGTCTATTAGCTAAATGCATGTGCTGTCTCATAAACACATTATGAATCAGCACATCGTTATGACAAATTACTGTGCTGCGGTGTCTTGTTCAAACAGTTTCATTAGCTCTTCACGCATACGATCACGCTCAGCCTTTGACATCATGGGCGCTTCTTCATCGTTCTGAATGCTTCGCTCGGGCATCTCGCCCTCTTCCATTCCGCCTATGCTTCCCTCTTGTAGGACGACAGGACGCTCGATAGGTTCTTGTGCTGGGCGCTCTTCTAGCATTATTTTTACTTGTGCATTTTTACCTTGGCGTAGTATCTGTGCATCAAGCTCAGTATCTGGCGCTTTGCGAGCAACGTACTGAATCAAAGTATTGGCATCTGTCATTTCCACACCGTCGATTGTCAGGACGATATCGCCGACACGTAGACCACTCTTCGCCGCTGGACTTTGATCGATGACGTTTAGTACTTCTACACCAGTTGAGCTTTCAAGCTGCGTTGGATCACGTAGCTGCGATTGTATCTCTATACCTAGCCAGCCACGACTGACCTTGCCGTCTTTAATCAAAGCATTCATTACTTGCTCAACCAGCGCTGTTGGAATGGCAAAACCAATGCCCATCGAGCCACCAGAGCGCGAGAATATAACCGTATTGATACCGACCAACTCGCCGCGAGCATCGACCAGCGCACCACCTGAGTTACCTGGGTTAATCGCGGCATCGGTTTGAATGAAATCTTCGAACTTATTGACACCCAGCCCCGTACGTCCAGTCGCTGAGATAATACCTTGGGTCACGGTCTGACCGACACCAAACGGGTTACCAATCGCCAATGCCAAATCACCCACGCGAATAGGATTTTCGCGGAAGCCAAGTGGTGTCAATCCTGTCATATCGACCTTGATCACTGCCAAATCACTATCAGGGTCAGTACCAATGATTCTGGCACGGCTCTTACGACCATCGTTGAATGCGACTGTGATCTCATCCGCTTTTTCGATTACATGGGCATTGGTTACGATATAACCGTCCTCTGATACGATCACGCCTGAACCTAAGTTGGTTGATCCTTGATCTTGGGAAGGCCCACTATGATCTTCAAAGAACCGGCGCAGGATAGGATCATCCATATACGGATGCTCTGCCATCGTCTGGGTGGTATAGATATTGACCACAGACTGTGACGCACGCGCGACCGCATTATGATAAGAAGAAATAGGTGCTGGCGTATCTGCCACCGGCTCTGACGCCTGCTGATCAGCCGCTGAGGTTCTCGGCGGCTCCCATGTGGCCTCCGATGTCGACTTCATACTCGTGAACAACCAGATAAACGCTGCCAATACTAATAGCAATAAGACCCATGGCAACCATTTTAATAAAGATGCCTTGTTATTGGTGTTCTGGGATGACGACATATAGAACCTCTATAAATTTAATGCAAACGGACAGTGGGAAACAGAGTGAGATGCCTGCAATTTCTGAAATATTATTGCTTGGTTAGCGCTTGATGACCCGCTAGGCAGACTCACATGTATAAATTATAACCGCAATGCCGTGAAATAGTAACGTATCGTGTACCATTTCAGTTATCCATCTTGTCTACTCTTTTACAGCAGCATGTTAAAATAACTGCTACAAAAGTATGCCTTAAAGAGCGATTGAGTATTTTTCTCTTAAGTGAATGTGTTGTCCTGCAATAATAATAAGGAAATCTAATGACTGAGAACCATACGACATCTGAACCTTCGAACAAAAGTATCAGCGCGCAAGCATTGACGCAGTTTTGTGATGACTATCTATCTGCCAGTGCTTTTAAAGACTACGCACCAAACGGCCTACAAGTAGATGGCGGACGACCGATTCAGAGTATCGTAACAGGTGTGACAGCATGTGAAGCACTGATTGATGCGGCCATCGCTGACAATGCCGATGCCATTATGGTACACCATGGTTATTTTTGGAAAGGCGAACCTGCCCCTCTCATCGGCATGAAAGGTCGACGCATCCGCAAGTTGATGCAACATGGTATCTCTATGATTGGCTATCATTTGCCCCTTGATGCACATCCTGTTATTGGCAACAACGCAACACTTGCTGACATACTAGATATGACCATCACTGGTGCACTCTATCCTACCGAATCCCATCCCGTTGGCAACATCGCCACTTGCACACCGCAAAGCGCGGATAGTCTCATTGCAAAGATTACGCAAGCACTAGGGCGTGCACCGCTACATATTGCGGCCGAGTATAATTCTGGTAAAGAGGCAGAGAATAAAAGGCTTATCAAACGTGTCGGTATTTGTACGGGCGGCGCGCAAGATATGATTGAGCAAGCTGCCACGATGGGCTGCGATGCGTTTGTCTCTGGTGAGATATCAGAACGTACCACGCATATCGCGCGCGAGCTTGGTATTGATTACTTTGCCTGTGGTCATCATGCAACCGAACGTGGCGGTATTCAAGCGCTAGGTGAGAGAGTTGCCCAGAAATTTGGACTACCAGTGACTTTCATCGACATCGATAACCCAGCTTAACAATTAGAGTTAGTCATTAAATTCAGCCGTTATAAAACCACCTCAGTAGTAACTGAAACATATAGTGTAAGAAAGCCCATAATATTAAGTAGGTTAATCAAGTTTTAACCAATGTAGCAATAATGAGGGCATTTCTTACCGTCTATAGTCCAATTGTTAAGTTTTATCGCTCTTTTCTTAACTTAACTTGAATAATCTACTATATAACCGCATATTAGTAATTGAAGAAAGAACGTTTTGTCATGAAACTTCCCATTTATTACAGCTTCCGGTTATGGCACTAAAATAATGCTGGTAGTCATTTGAGACTTTATCATGCTACAAGTGATAAGGCTTTAAACTGCTATCCATTGAAATACTATGTTTGCACTATATATTTTAGCAACATGGTATTTTTTTATTTTTAGTGTCGCGATGATGGTATTAAATTACCTGTTTGATAAAAAGCGACACAAACTATCAAGCTTGGTTATTTTACTTACCCTTATTGCTGGACAAAAAACTTTAACAGCCAGCTATCCTATTACTAGTGAGTCAAGGTATAGCCAGCCATTAAAGTTAGCATCGTAAAAACAGATGAATGTATTTGCTTAATTAGCAAATGATTACATCAAGATTTTGCACGATGTCGTTGTCTCAATGACTTAATCATGACCTTACCTGTGTTTGACATATAGTTGTTTGGCCACTAGCCATATTTAGTTATCGATGAAGGAATCATCTGATTTATATCCTTCGCGTCGTTGTGCGTCCAGTTTTTAAAATAAATATAAAATATTATTTTAGAACGCTTTGATAACGCACCGATAGCTGGCTGACGACAAACTACCCCACTAACTCTTAGA
Source organism: Psychrobacter sp. PAMC 21119 (assembly GCF_000247495.1). Classification (NCBI taxonomy): domain Bacteria; kingdom Pseudomonadati; phylum Pseudomonadota; class Gammaproteobacteria; order Moraxellales; family Moraxellaceae; genus Psychrobacter; species Psychrobacter sp. PAMC 21119. The sequence continues at coordinate 13,980 of NZ_AHVZ01000017.1, forward strand.
GAGAGTACGCTAGTGGCGCTATAGTCAAGCAAGATAGAGTGGCATTTTTCCTATTAAAAGGTGCGACTTTATTTAAGATGCGATATCGATATATGTCAATATTATGGTCATATATTTGTACGTGTTTTTGCGGTAAGAAGGATGGCTAAAACTAGGAGACATCCATGCAGCGTATTACTTATCGTGTAAAAGTATCTGCGCAAGGGGCCAAACGCCGTATCTCATATTTACTGCGTCCATCTAAACGCCTACTGAACACTAAAAGTAACCTCGTTACATCCGTTAACCCTGTTACTTCAAGTCGTTTTGCCAGAACCAAAAAACTGGCACAAGTTTCTAGTATTGCCCTGCTCTCTTTACCAGCTGAGAGTTTTACTACCATGGATTCACAAGTGCCAACTTATGATCATGTCATGCTGGAGAATACCTTAACCATTGCCGCTGTACCAGGTGACAGCACTTATTTTGCGACGGACGGTTTTCAGCACGGCTTCGGTTATGACTTGGTACGTACCTATGCTGATGAGCTGGGCGTAGACGTCAACCTAAAAGCCTATGCCAGCGAAAAAGCTGCTCTCAGAGCGGTAAAATCAGGTAATGCTGACATGGCGTTGACGACAGCCAGCACCCAACTCAAAAGCCAGCTAAATTTGTCTTCTGTCAATGTCAGCTGCGGTTATGATGCAAGCTTGACCAAAAATGGTCTACATCCCAAGGTCAGCTGGACTTTCAATTCAGCCAATGATCCGCTATCGCAAAAAGCCAGTTACTTCTTGTGTGATAGCATCAAACTACAAAACACACAAAAACTAGCAGCGTTTTACAATCAGAACTTGTTAAAAGACGCTTATAGTCAGGATCACTTCCAAAAAACACTGACAGAAAAACTGCCTGATTATCAGTCTTCGTTTGAAGAGCAAGCTCGCAATTACAACCATGACTGGGAGCTATTAGTTGCTATGGGCTACCAAGAATCACATCTTGATGCCAACGCCGTATCTCCGACTGGGGTACGCGGCCTCATGATGCTAACCAACAATACAGCAAAAGCCATGGGCGTCTCAGATCGCGTCGACCCTTATCAAAGCATTGGTGGTGGTGCACGTTACTTAGAGCAAATGAAGTCAGACTTTGCCGATGTACCCAAAACTGACCGTATTTGGTTTGCCCTTGCTGGCTATAATATGGGTCCGAATGCGGTAAAAAGCATTCAACGTAAACTGAGAGCTCAAGGTATTGATGACAAAAGCTGGGCAAATATCTATGCTTACCTTGCTGAAAACAGAGCGTCGAACAGCCGTTATGGGCAAGCGATGCACTACGTTAGCAATATCAGAAGCTATCTTGAGACTATTAAAACTCAGACTGTTTAAGTGATTGTTTTCTTAGTGATTTTTTAAGTGATTGTTTTAGTCTCGTTTTGTCAGCCTTATTGTGTGAGTCTCGTTCTAAAATAGAGTTAAAAAAACCTTTTTGGTAAATTTATTTTAGGATGGAATACACAATAAAAAAAGCGCCTAACGATATCGTTAGGCGCTTTTTTTATTGTGTATTCCATCCTAAAATACGCGGTTAAGACCATTTAGCGCCGCGACGCGATAGGCTTCTGCCATCGTTGGATAATTAAAGGTCGTATTTACGAAGTACTCAAGCGTATTGTTACACTTCATGACCGCTTGTCCAATATGGATAATCTCTGAGGCATGATTGCCGTAGCAATGAATCCCCAATATCTCAAGCGTCTCACGGTGGAATAATATCTTTAATACGCCTGTACGCTCACCGATAATCTGGGCGCGAGCGAGATGCTTAAAGAAGGCTTGTCCCACTTCATAAGGTACTTGCTCATCCGTTAGCTCCTGCTCGGTCTTACCAATACTGGAGATTTCTGGAATGGTATAAATACCAGTAGGAACGCTCGAAACTGGCTCTGCGTCGCTATCACCAACCATAAAGGCTGCTGCACAGCGACCTTGGTCATAAGCAGCAGAAGCCAGAGATGGCCAGCCAATCACATCGCCAGCCGCATAGATATTTTCGATATCAGTACGGTAGGTATCATCCACCTTTAGCTGACCACGACTATTGGCTTCTAAGCCGATGGACTCCAAGTTTAAACCTTCCGTATTACCTGAGCGACCATTAGACCAAAGAATCGCATCAGACTTGATTTTTTTACCACTTTTTAAATGCAAAATCACACAGTCATCGTGAGTCTCAAGATGATCAATCTCTTCGTTATTGCGGATAAGGACGCCAAATTGTCTAAAGTCATGCGCTAGCGCATCACTGATTTCACTATCTAAGTAGCTGAGCAGCTTACCCTGATTGTTGATCAAGTCGACTTTATAGCCCAGACCGGTAAAGATAGAGGCGTACTCGCAGCCAATCACCCCAGCACCATAAATGATGATTTTTTTGACCACATAATCCATTTGCAGGATTTTATCCGAATCAAAAACGCGCGGATGATTGAAGTCTAAAATCTCAGGACGATAAGGGCGGCTACCAACAGTGATGATGGCTTTGTTAAAGGTAACGGTTTCAAAGACATTTTCATCAAGCTCAACACGAATGGTATGCGCATCGGTAAAGCTTGCCCAGCCATGAATCACTTCAATCTGATTGCGCTCATAAAAGCGAGTATGGGTGCTAACTTGATTGCGTATCACTTTACGAGCATTTGCAAGCACCTTGTTTAGTGGTACTTGGTGATACTCCATCGCCTTGGTAAACATAGGATCACGGCGAAAGTTAATCAAGTTAAATACCGATTGGCGTAACGCTTTACTCGGAATCGTGCCGACATGAGTAGAGTTGCCCCCAACTTGCTCACGCGGATCGATAACCACGACTTTCTTGCCTGATTTAGCAAGCTTCATGGCGGCCGCTTCACCAGCGGGTCCCGCGCCCAACACCACCGCATCATATTCAAACTGATGCTTGTCGCCCTTGATACGCTCAGAGTCTCTAGTAAATCCTGACTTTACATCAATACGGGTATCGTCTAGCGGATTAACCAAGTCAGGGTGGTGCATGATGTCGTCGGTGACTTGCTCATGTGTTTGTTCGATTTTTTCTTTTTTATTTTTGTCTGCCGTATGTTCAGGATTTGGCGCTACGCCGCTTTCTTTATTAGATACTTCGGTATGAATGTCTTCACCAGTGTCATTGGTAGCATCGCTAGTATTTTTGCTTCCCATTGTGTCCTCTTTATTTCTTTATTTGTCTGTCTTTAGGCTATGAATGAATCAATGCAAAGATGCGTCAGGGTCATGCTCCTAAGGAGTGCCCACCATACGTTGTGATAGGATGTTTTGCAATGTCCAATGCCCTGTCAAGCTTTGTTTGCCTTCATCTATTTGTGGACGCGCACTAATTATATACTCGGTGCCAAGGCTCGGTTTAAAATCATCGATCCAATCATAAGGAATCTGAAACACGCTGCCATCTTTGCTCGATTTGGCCAACAAGCACTGCATCGGTAACGCTGAAGCACACGCCACACGATTTGGCATAACAGTAAGCGTTTGCGCTTCACCCAACACAATCGTTGGAACATAACGGGGCTCAGGTACCGGCTCACGTGCAAATGGCGAGGTCTGACAAGCACTAAGCAAAGTCGCCGCGCTTAACAACAGGCTGGTAAGTAATAAAGGTGTCTTTCTAGACTTATAAGATGAACTCATAATATTCTCTATATGATAAAGGCATTGTTTTAAGTGAAATTGTTTTATACAAAATGGTACAAATTATTTTTGTCAACGCTAACATATTATTAGCTGCCAGCATTAACCAATACGGCGCTTAAGACCCGTCGTTTGTAAGATACGTGTGGCAATTTCTTCAACCGACATCTCTGATACGTCTAAGCTAGGAATACCGTGCGTGATATAAATACCTTGTATCGCCCGCTGCTCTTGCTGACACTGTTGATAACTAGAATAACGACTGCCTGCACGGCGTTCTTGACGAATTTTGACCAAGCGATCCGTATCAATGAGCAAGCCAAACAATTTGTCTTTGTGCTCACGCAACGCTTTTGGTAATTGATTGTCGTACAAATCATCTTCGGTCAAAGGATAGTTGGCCGCACGGATACCGAATTGTAAGGCTAGATATAATGACGTTGGGGTTTTGCCCGAGCGTGAGACTCCAATCAGAATAATATCGGCCGCATCATAATGACGTGTGCGTGCGCCATCGTCATTGTCCAAGGCAAAATGAACCGCGTCGATACGTTCCTTGTAGGTCTCAGAGTCGACATCATCGTGTGCATGACCTGAGTGTCCGTCTGGCTCCACCCCAGTCTCTTCGGCAACACGACCAATCAAACCCTCGTACATATCTAAGTTACAGCTGGTCGCTGAGTTGATTTTTTCGCGAATTTCAGAGTTAACAATGGTATCGAATACCAAAGGCAACACACCATCGCGTTGATAAGCCATGTTAATTTGCTCAACAGCGTCTTCGGCGCGCTCTAAACTATCGACATAAGGCAGTACGCGCGTCTCAAAAGGAACGGAAGCAAACTGACTTAAAATAGCACGTCCAAGAGTCTCAGCCGTAATAGCCGTACCATCAGAGATAAAAAATGCACTTCTTATGGTTTGCGAATTGTCTAAGTTCAACGCATCATGATTTTGTATCGTCGGCTTATTTTGTTCAGATAGATTGCTTGAGTACATAACTTTGATACCTCGGTTGAAACCCTAATATTGGCCTGTGACTGGCTTATTTTTTTGACTGTCTTTTGATCAGTCATCATATTTTAATGATTGATTCAATTATTCGCGCAGGGCGTTTCACTTTTCATTATACGCATAATAGAAGCTCAATAGAAATCAATGTTGTCGACAAGCGACGACAAACACCCCGCTCTTTCTTTCGATATTGTCCTGCACAATTTCGTTTTATTGACTATGTAAGTCCCAATATAAGTCCCAATATTATGTTCTATATATAGTGGTAAAAATCCTAGGAGTATTTTTGGACAGATTTTACTCATTTTTAGGGGGTTTGATGAAAATTATGGCACCCTGTTATTTCGGTAGCATTGACATTTTGGCTCGGCCATAAAAGTAAAACCGTCAGGCAACTGACGTAAATTATGTAGCAAACCCGACAATTTGTATCTTTTTGACGAATTTTTTGGTTCTAGGTCTCGAAATTATCCAAATATAGGGGTATAATTGACCGTTATAATCTTTACTAAATAACCTTATTTTCTGGAGTTATCATGGCAGCGCAATCTACAGCACTTGTAATCAATCTTGATCAGCTAGGAAAAGACGACATTGAGATGGTCGGCGGTAAGAACGCCTCATTAGGTGAAATGATCAGCCATTTGTCTGATTTGGGTGTTAGTGTTCCAGGCGGATTTGCCACCACTTCAAATGCATTTAACCGTTTTTTGAACGAAACTGGCTTGCTTGACAAAATCAACAGCGAGCTAAAAACATTAGATGTTAATGATGTAAAAAAACTTGCAGAAACGGGTAAAAAAATCCGTACGTGGATTATTGAGCAAGAGCTGCCAAGCGATCTAGAGCAAGAAGTGCGTCAGTCATTTGAAACCATGAGTGGCGGCGATGACATCGCGGTTGCTGTCCGTTCTTCTGCGACTGCCGAAGATTTGCCAGATGCCTCATTTGCCGGTCAGCAAGAGACTTTCCTAAACATTCGCGGTATTGATAACGTTCTGATTGCGATTAAAGAAGTATTTGCCTCTCTTTATAACGACCGCGCAATCTCTTATCGTGTACACAAAGGTTTTGAGCACGAAGGCGTTGCATTGTCTGCTGCTGTACAGCGCATGGTACGCTCAGAGACTGGTGCTGCTGGTGTGATGTTCACCCTAGATACAGAGAGTGGTTTTGATCAAGTGGTCTTTATCACCTCAAGCTATGGCCTAGGTGAAATGGTCGTACAGGGTGCGGTTAACCCAGATGAATTCTACATCTCTAAGCAATTGCTAGCCAATGGCAAACCTTCTGTTATTCGCCGTAACCTAGGCAGCAAGCATAAGAAAATGATCTACGGTGATGAAGGCAGCACGACTAAGTCTGTCAAAACCGTTGATGTTGAAAAACAAGATCGCATGCAGTTCTCGCTATCTACCGAAGAGCTGACCTCACTTGCCAAGCAAGCGATGACCATTGAAAAGCATTACGGTCAAGCGATGGATATCGAATGGGCAAAAGACGGCGACACCAATGAAATTTTTATCGTTCAAGCCCGTCCAGAAACCGTAAAAAGCCGCCAAGACAGCAATGTCATGGAACGTTATATCATCAATACAACTGATGCAAAAATCTTATGTGAAGGCCGCTCAATTGGTCAACGCATTGGTGCGGGCAAAGTACGTATCGTTAGCAACCTAAACGAGATGGACAAAGTACAAGACGGCGACGTCCTCGTATCAGACATGACCGATCCAGATTGGGAACCAGTCATGAAGCGTGCCTCTGCCATCATCACTAACCGTGGTGGTCGTACCTGTCATGCAGCTATTATCGCCCGTGAGCTTGGTGTACCGGCTATCGTCGGTTGTGGTAATGCCACTGAACTGTTGGTTGATGGTCAAGACGTCACTGTTTCGTGTGCCGAGGGCGATACTGGTTTCATTTATGAAAGCCAAATTGACTTTGAAATACAGACCAACTCTGTTGAATCTATGCCAGATCTTGCCTTCAAGATTATGATGAACGTTGGTAATCCAGATCGCGCCTTCTCTTTCACCCAAATGCCGAACGAAGGTATTGGTCTTGCGCGTCTTGAATTCATCATCAACCGTATGATCGGTGTGCATCCAAAAGCCTTGCTAAACATGAACAGCTTGCCACGTGAGATATCACAAGCAATCCAAGAGCGTATCGCTGGTTATGCTTCACCTGTTGACTTTTATGTTGATAAATTGGTCGAAGGTATCTCAACTTTAGCCGTTGCCTTTATGGATCAGCCAGTTATCGTTCGTATGTCGGATTTTAAATCAAACGAATATGCTAACTTGCTTGGTGGTAAGCTATACGAGCCATCAGAAGAAAACCCAATGCTTGGTTTCCGCGGTGCCAGTCGTTATGTGTCTGACAACTTCCGTGACTGCTTCGAGCTTGAGTGTAAAGCACTGAAACGCGTCCGTGATGAGATGGGTCTAGTCAACGTCGAGATTATGATTCCTTTCGTACGTACCGTTGGCGAAGCAGCACAAGTCATCGAGTTACTTGAGAAAAACGGTCTAAAACGTGGCGAGAACGGCTTACGCATCATCATGATGTGTGAACTACCGACCAATGCGCTATTAGCAGAAGAGTTCTTAGAATACTTCGATGGTTTCTCAATCGGCTCTAACGATTTGACTCAGTTGACCCTTGGTCTAGATCGTGACTCAGGCATCGTCTCACATCTATTTGATGAGCGTGACCCTGCGGTTAAGAAGCTGTTGACTATGGCTATCGATGCTTGCCGCAAAGCGGGTAAGTATGTCGGTATCTGTGGTCAAGGGCCATCAGATCATCCAGATCTAGCTTACTGGTTAATGGAGCAAGGTATCAGCTCAGTATCATTGAACCCAGATTCAGTACTAGATACTTGGTTATTCTTGGCTGGCGAAGAATCAAAGTAAGCCATTACGTTCATTCGTAGCGGTCATTTACACAGTCATTAAAAGTACCACTATTAGGGTCTATTTGATTTTTTCAAATAGACCCTAATATAATGTATGAAGACATGACTAACTATGCAGGCAATTATGCAGATTTTCCTTGCTCGAAATAACGTACAAGCTGGGCCATATAGTTTGGATCAGCTCAATATCATGCTCACATCTGGTGAAGTATTATTTGACGATTTGATATGGCACGACGGCCTAGACCAATGGCAGCGAGTTGGTAACTTGACGAACAATCAAGGGGTTTATCGACCTACTAGCATCAGCAGCCCTGAGGTTAATGACTCTATTGTCAATAATGTCACCGTGTTTCCCGAAGACACTGAAACCAGTAGCGCTAAAGACGGAAAAAGCGTGTCGTTAGACAGACTATATGGTAAGCCTGAACGTCCAAAAGACAATGCCAAAGCAGATATGACCAGCAACCGTCATCACACACCGCATAATAATGTGTCATTAAATAAAACGGCTGCTAATAAGAATATCACAGCCAAAGATAAAGTCGTTGGCGATGTAGTACTAGCCCCGATCATGTCGCGCATATTGGCAACTGCGCTCAATGGCTTATTGTACTTGCTAGCCATCTTTCCACTTGGATTAGCGTTAACCAAAATGGATGTGGACTATAGCAAGTTTCAAAATATCCAAGACATGGACGCCGCTTATCAATATTCAATGACGCTGATGGAGAGCCTTCCTAGCAGCACATTGATGATATCGCAAGTCATGGTTTTTGGCTTGTTTGCGTTACAGTTAGTATTTATCACTATGCGTGGTCAATCACTGGGCAAGCTGATTACAGGTATTCGCGTCGTGGATCAAACCACGCATCGTCTGCCTTCTTTTATCAAACTTATCGGCACGCGTACTTTGCTATTGTTCATTATTTACAACTTACTGTTTTCATTCACCAGCTTTTTAGGTTTTGTGATTGTCGCCATTCATTATTATATGGCCTCAAAAAGCCCGCAAAATATCGGCTGGCATGACAAGCTTGCCAAAACGTTGGTGGTAAAAGCAGATAGCAGTCAATTGATAAAACAGCCCAAAGTAAAATAGCAACGTTTTGAGCGTTTTATCAAAAATAAGTCTTAGATGATGTCAAAAAAGTAGCGTTTTATCGTGGCTTTTTATTGATACAGATCATTGATACAGAAAAATTTATTGTTTTCATGTTTTTATTGGCAGCTACGCAACGATTAACCTTTGTGTTAATCGTTGCGTACTGTTATAATACGGCGCTTTATAAACTAAGCTTTTTTCCTATTATATTTTGTTATATTTGATGGGAATACAGCTTACCTTATAAATCTCCTTGCTATTAACATAGGGTTAATAGCTACTAATCCGTAAGGAGTCATAATGCGACATTACGAACTGGTGTTAATTGTACACCCAGACCAAAGCGACCAAGTGGTCGGCATGGTTGAACGCTATATCAAGTTAGTTCAAGACAACAACGGTGTTATCCATCGTTTAGAAGATTGGGGCCGTCGTCAACTGGCTTACCCAATCAACAAGATTCACAAAGCTCATTACGTTCTTTTCAACATTGAAACTGACGGTGAGACTTTAGCTGAGCTTGAAGAATTATTCCGTTATAACGACGCGATCATTCGTAGTCTAGTTATGCGCCGTGACGACGCTGTCACTGAAGAGTCGCAGTTAGCCAAGAATGCCGATGAAAAACGCGCACGCAAAGCAACTACTCGTCGTCCAGACAGTCGTGAAAACGATAATGACGACAACGACAACAGTGAAGACTAATTAAAGGAGAATACTCATGGCACGTTTCTATCGCCGTCGCAAATTCTGCCGTTTCACTGCTGAAGGCATCACTCACATCGATTATAAAGATGTTGAATTGCTAAAACAGTATATCAGTGATAATGGTAAAATCGTACCAAGCCGCATTACCGGTACATCTACTAAATATCAGCGTCAACTAGCTACTGCTATCAAGCAAGCTCGTTATTTATCGCTACTTCCATACACTGATAACCATCAGGGTTAACCGTTAACTAGGAATGACTCATGCAAATTATTTTGTTACAGCGTATCGTCAACCTTGGTAAACTCGGTGAAACTGTCGATGTAAAACCAGGTTACGGACGTAACTTTCTTATCCCATTGGGCAAAGCTCTACCTGCTAATAAAGCTAACATTGAAAAGTTCGAAACACGTCGTGCCGAACTCGAAGCTGAAGAAGCAAAAGAAGTAGCTGTTGCTCAAGAACGTGCTGATGCATTGACTGACGTTAATGTTATCATGCGTGCTAAATCAGGTGACGAAGGCAAGCTATTCGGCTCTATCGGTACTCGCGATATCGCTGAAGCATTGACTAACTCAGGTCTAGAAGTAGACCGTGCTGAAATCAAGCTACCTGAAGGTACACTACGTCAAGTGGGCGAATATAATGTTGATATTCAACTACATCATGACGTTACTGCTAGCATCTTAGTTACTATCCTATCTGAAGATGGCGATGACCAAGATACAGCTGAAGAAGCTACAGACGAGAATGACAACTATTCTGAAGAGTAATCTTTGAAATAGTTAGACTCAGTCTATAAAAAGCCAGCAACCTTGTGTTGCTGGCTTTTTTTATGTCAATTCATTCAGCGCACACATCGGCTCAATCTCTTAATCCAATGACTCAGCCAACACTTCATAAATCCTAGCGTCTGATGCTTGTGCGACATTGAAACGCATAAAATTTTCAGCGTTCTGAGCTTGACTAAAGACATTGCCCGGAGCCAATAACACACCCTTTGCTAAGCAAGCGTTTGCTAATTCAGCCGCGTTGTTGCCCTCAGGTAACTGACACCAAAGAAACATGCCAGCTTGTGGTAATAGACAGGGAGCTATACCCAATTTAGCCAAGCGTGGTAACGTTTGCAAGCGTGCTTTTGCCAAGCGTAGATGCATAGTATTCATATGTTTGCGGTAACCACTATCTGTCAATGCAGATAAAACCACTGCTGCCGCCAACTGCCCACCACCAAAACCTGTGGCTATTTTTAAGTCTAATAAGCTCTCTACCCAAGCAGTTGGTGCCGCAATATAACCGCAGCGCAATGATGCAGATAAGGTTTTAGAAAAGCTACCGATATAGAATACTTGCGATAAACCATCTAATGCTGCCAACCTAGTTGCTGGAGTAATCTCAAAGTCCGCAAAAATGTCATCTTCAATGATATATAACCCAGCGGCTTGTGCCAGTTGCAGCACTTTATAGGCTGTGGCTGGTGACAACGTAGCGCCTGTAGGGTTATGTATCGCGGCATTGGTTATATAAAGGCGCGGCTTATGCTCATCTAATACTGCAGCGAATACATCAACATCCGGCCCAGTAGAGGTGTAAGGTACTCCTACCACCTTTACCCGATGTGCTTTTAATAACGCATGAAAATTAAAGTAACAAGGATCATCTACGACTACGGTATCACCTGGTGTCAATAAAAAACGACAAATCAAATCTATGGCCTGTGTACCAGACTCAGTCAACATGACCTGCGACGGTTCCGCGTTTATCCCCAAACCTACCATACGCCTAGTAAGTAGTTGGCGCAATTCTAATAATCCCAATGGCGTGGCATACTCGCTCATCACACTCGCACTGCCCTTCGCCACACTACGCAATCCGCGACGCATACCTTCTTCATATAGCCAGTCAGGCGGTAACCAGCCACATCCTGGCTTCAAAGCATTATCAGAAGTTTCAAGCGATTGCCTCGACACCCATAACGGATCTACGGCTCGATCAAGCTTTGGAGCAATATCTGCCAAGGATAGTGGTGGCGTAGACTCGGCAACGTAAAAGCCAGCACCTGGACGCGAGTATATAATCCCATCAGCTTGCAGCCGCTCATAAGCTTCTACGACTGTCGACGGTGAAAAACCGTGATTTTTAGCAGCGGCGCGTACCGAAGGCAAACGTGTACCGGGCATGTAGATGACAGTAGCAATCTTTGCTTTTACATCCGCTCTTACCATCTCAATACGAGTCGATCCAATTTTCATAATTCTCTATTCTCTATTCTCTATTCTCTATTCTCTATTCTCTATTCTCTACCATGCCATTAGACCTCTTGCAAAAGTCATAGGTTTAGCTCGAAATTAATGATACCAGCAAACAGCTTCATTCTAAGATCATAGCGCTGACGACGGTTACGATATTTATGAGCCACGATTTTGAACAACTTAATTAAGCCTATTTTGTGCTCAACCACAATACGGAACTTTGCCAGATAGTGATTGGCCTGTTTGCATATCTCTAATAACTGACCACCACGAGGTTTCTTAAATGGCGTGAAGGTTTGGTTATGTAGCTTTGCTATACCCTGATAACCACTATCGGCTAATAGCTTGGCGTCACAAGGTAACCAGTCAGGACAAGTATCTTTATAGAGCTTAAAATCGTGGATTGACCCTTTGCAGGTTTGTACATCAAGTATCAACCCTGTTTGCCAATGAACGATAACCTGCGCTTTTAAGGTGTGTTGTTTTTTCTTACCGCTATAGTAGTCGCTTTGGTTTTTTTTGGATGCTCAATTGGGGTTTCGGTCGCATCAACAATGACGACGCTCCAATTGATGTCATCATCGACGCGACTAGGGAGCTTTTTGGGCAATTCAAACTTGCCAGAGTCAATCAGGATGTCTTCTACTTTACGGATGATACGGCTAGCAGAAGATTCATGAATACCAAAGTCCATACTGATATGATAAAGCGTGCGGTATTCACGCCAATAAGTCAGCGCTAGTAGTATTTGTGCTTTAAGACTGAGCACGCTGGGTCTGCCTGATTTGGTTTTAGATGCTTCATGCTCTTGCATGGCCTCAAGCATGTCATAAAAGGTGGCTTTATGAATGCCAGTATAGCGTTTAAAACCAGCGTCACTTTGTTTGAGTAGCTTATCTATGTTTGGCATGGTTCCTAAAAAGTTATGAGCGTCTTCTTATTTTAATTCCCTTTGCTACTTTTGCAAGAGGTCTAATATCGATAAAAAATTTAGAGATGTATGGGAGGAAGCTAGAATAACTTATTCAATAGCTATCATTGAGAAAATGGTACTCTCAACTAATCAAGATATATTTCATTCACAGATACCAATGGAAGCGAATGGAATGCTTAGTAAGGAGTTGTCTAATTCCTACATAGTTCAAAGAGCTTGGTCTGAAATACCTACAGCTAGTGTTTCAAATATTTTGATACAGGTAAGATCGCGCCTTTTAGATTTTGTTCTGGAATTAAGTTCTGAGTTCTTTAATATAGAATCTGATAAAGAAATAAAAGAAACAGTTGGAAAGCTCGATGCTTCCAATCTCTTTAACAATGCGATATTTGGAGACAATGCAACTATATTATTGGGTTCAGAAAATATCCAAAAAGTGACAAACAGTATTGTAAAGAATGATTTTGATTCGTTAGCTGTAACATTGCAGCAGAATGGAGTTCATGAAAGCGATGTTGCCTTGCTCAAAGATGCTATTAATAGTGATCAGAGTTTTTCGATAGTTGAAAAGGACAAATTTGGTCCTTCGGTAAAGTCATGGATGGAGTCAATATTATCCAAAGTAATAAATGCAAGTTGGCAAATTGAGTTAGGCGTGGCAGGGAGCTTACTCGCTACAGCACTAAACAATTACTATGGTCTAGTAGCATAATAAAAAGATGTAGTGGAGCAATGAATACTGTACATCGCTTTATTCCAAATAATAATCTTACAAATAGACTTTCTTTCTTAAAACTCCAAACCTAAAATCTCAAATCCTAACTATTAAAGGGAACCCTATGACCACCTCAAAAGTAACCTACCAAGGTAATTTACGCACCCAAGCCATTCATTTACAATCTAATAACCAAATCATTACCGACGCTCCTATAGACAATCACGGTAAGGGCGAAGCTTTTTCACCGACTGATTTATTAGCGACCAGCTTAGCCAGTTGCATGCTGACCATTATCGGGATTAAAGCTCGCGATATGGATATCGATATCACTGGTACTACCGCTGAAGTGACCAAAGTTATGACAGCTAATCCAAGACGCGTGAGTGAGATACATATCATTGTGACTTTTAATAATGAGCTTGATGATAGAACACAAACCATCTTTTATAACACCGCATTGACTTGCCCTGTGGCTAAAAGTATCCACCCTGATATTACTCAGAATGTCACTTTTAAATGCGCAAAACCGCTTTGATAAGGTAACGACTATGTCTGCCAAAATGCTACTCATCGTCGCGCATGCGCCATCGCCCAACACTCAGAAATTGGCGCAGGCAGCTCTCGACGGTGCCAATCATCCTGATATAGATATCACTGTCATCTTGAAATCACCGCAGGATACGCAGCCTGAAGATGTGTTGGCTGCTGATGCGCTACTACTAGGTACGACCGAAAATCTAGCGTATATGGCAGGGCTGACCAAGGACTTTTTTGATCGTTGCTATTATCCAGTGTTGGAAGAAAAGCAAGGCATGCCATTTGCGGTATATATACGGGCAGGGCATGATGGCACGGGTACTAAGCTTGCGCTCAAAACCATTTCCACTGGATTACGCTGGTCATGGATTCAAGAGGCGCTGATACTACAAGGTGATTGGCAAGATAGCTTTGTTGAGCAAGTAGAAGAGCTTGCCATGATGCTGGCTGCTGGGGTAGAAGCGGGTATTTACTAGTACTGAGACATTTGGCAGTGACTAGAGTAGGATATGACAATGCTTATGAATCTATCGACATTAATGCTAAGACAATAATAGACGGTCTGGAGAGAGTAGTCATGCATGACACTGATCTAAATAGTGATAATCTGAATAGTAAAGTGGACATCGCTGCATTGCCGTTTTCTCAAGCGTGTGAGAATAATAAGCAGCCTATCTTAGAAGTGCTGCAAATTGAACTACAAGGCTTTAATCATGTGTTAGAGATTGGCTCTGGAACTGGTCAGCATAGTGCGCACTTTGCGCCCAATCTGCCTGAGCTACAATGGCAAACCAGTGATGTGACTAATAATCATCGGCACATAACAGCTTGGCATCATGCTTACCCTGCGCCTAATCTATATGCCCCTTTGGCGTTTGATTTGAGTACGGATTCCGTACCTGTGAATAGCCAGTTCAACTTACCTTATGATGCAATGTTTACGGCCAATACGCTGCATATTATCAGCTGGGCTTTGGTTGAACGGTTATTTGCATTGGCTGGTGATGCGTTACCTACTGAGGGCAAACTGATTGTCTATGGCCCATTTAACGAAAATGGCAAATATACCAGTGAGGGTAATCAGCGATTTGATGCGATGCTGAGAGCAGGCAACCCTGATAGTGGTATTCGTGATAAAGAAGATATTGTAAGCTTGGCAACCACGCATCATCTACTGCTATGCAAAACGTATGCGATGCCTGCCAATAATCAACTGTTAGTATTTCAAAAGTACTAAGTTTTTAAAGCGTCAGCAAAAATTAAATAAAAAAAAGACACCTCAATGGATCGTTATAAGATCTTATTGAGGTGTCTTTTTTTGGGCTTGCTTATATTATTACTTATTTGATTTGTACAGTTAGACTATTTATATTCTTCTGCTAAGAAGTCCAAGTAACGTTTCCAAGAGCGCTCATCGGCGCGGGCATCATATCTATCGCTACCGAACACGCTAAAGGCATGTGGTGCGCCGCTGTATGTCACCATCTCATGAGGTACCTTGGCTGCTTCTAATGTCTTACCCAAAGTCGCAAAGCTTTCTAGAGAGACAGATTGGTCAGCTGAGCCATGGAATACTAATATCTCTCCAGTGGTATTGTCATAGCTTTGACCCGTTGGGATATCAAAGGCACCGTGGAAGGGCACAAAGGCTTTTTGCTCAAAGCCTGAGCGTGCTAGCTCTAAGGCGACCGTACCGCCAAAACAATAGCCCATGGTCGTGCCTTTGCGCACATCATTGCCTTGTAGTTGTCCGGCTGTTAATGCCCCTGCTAATATGCGACGCATTTTATTACGATCATCATATAGCTCACCAGTTAGGCGTTTGTTTTCTTCGATAGAAGTAGGGCGAACACCTTGTCCGAACATGTCTGCCGCCAATACGTTATAGCCTTCAGCCGCTAACATGTCAGCACGTTTGCGCTCATAATCTGTCAATCCATCCCAATCATGAATGAGCAAAATAAAAGGTGCGTTTGGTTTATCCGCTTTGGCGTAATAGCCTTCGTATGCTTGGTCATCAACTGTATAAGTAACGTTTTTGGTCGTGATAGCGGCAGCCGTTTGACTAAAAGTTAGTATCATTAGACCCATTGAAGCGCCTACTAGCAACGAGTGATAAGGTTTATTAGATGGAGATTTTAAAGTTGGTAGCATAATGGATCGCCTTATAGTTATATAAAAAGTAGTCGCATCGTCAAATTCATATAAATCCGCTACATCGTCATCCTCGCTAAGCATACTAATGTATAACTTACGCTCGGTTTTCTTGTATCGAAATTATTTGAATTCAACGGTATAAAAAAGATAAATATAAAGCTAAAACCATGCCAATTTATTTATCGATAGTCTTTAGTACTTCATAAAAGCATACCTTAAAGAATAACTACATTACAAGATTCTATTGTTAATATTGACACTCCCTTAAGACAGCCTAAAACGGCTAGTTTATAGCGACTGCAAACCTTAACCAAACATCAACAAGGTTTACTATATACGCAACTATATTTGACTTAATTTTTGGGTAGTATAAGTCCTAAGCCTATTATTCCTTTATGAATTTTAGTGCGGTATCAATTTAACGCTCGGCAATGCTGAAGACACAGACAAATAATTGACAGATGAAGTCATCATTCTCTCAAAGGATATCAAACCTGTGTAAGCACTCTTTTAACGATTTAAAAGAGCATTCTCAATCTATTAGCTAGGACTTTTTATGAATAATAATATCGATCATACTGACCCCGCCAAAGACATGAATACTGAACGTGGCAATGGTGGTGAAACCCATCAACGCGCAGGCGATGACACCAAAGTATTGACCACGCAGCAAGGTGTGGCTATCGCTGACAACCAAAACTCTCTAAAAACAGGCTCACGTGGGCCTACGCTGTTAGAAGATTTTGTGCTACGTGAAAAAATCAATCATTTTGACCATGAGCGTATCCCTGAGCGTATCGTCCATGCTCGTGGTAGTGCAGCACACGGTTATTTTGAGCTGACAGAGTCACTAGAAGAATATACGACTGCCAAAGTATTGACCGAAACAGGTAAGCAAACGCCATTGTTTACGCGCTTTTCAACGGTAGCGGGTAATAAAGGCTCAAAAGATACGCCACGAGATGTGCGCGGTTTTGCTGTGAAAATATATACAGAAGAAGGTAACTGGGATATCGTTGGTAACAATATGCCAATCTTCTTTATCCAAGATGCGATGAAGTTCCCAGATTTGATTCATGCGGTAAAACCAGAACCAGATCGCGGTTTTCCGCAAGCAGCTTCTGCCCATGATACGTTTTGGGATTTTGTCTCGTTAAGTCCTGAAACCATGCACAATCTAATTTGGCTGATGAGTGATCGTGGTCTACCACGTAGCCTACGCATGATGGAAGGCTTTGGTATTCATAGCTACCGTTTGATTAATAAAGATGGCAAAAGTACCTTTGTACGTTTCCACTGGAAACCAGTATTGGGCGTACAGTCAACCACGTGGGATGAAGCAGTGAAAATCTCAGGCGCTGATCCTGATTATCATCGTCGTGACTTATTTGAGTCAATCAACAACGGTGACTATCCTGAGTGGGAGTTTGGCGTACAGTTATTTACCGAAGAAGAAGCCAATGACTTTCCGTTCGACCATCTCGATGCGACCAAACTGATTCCTGAAGAATTGGTGCCAGTGAAAGTCGTCGGTAAAATGGTGCTGAATCGTTATCCAGATAACTTCTTTGCAGAAACTGAGCAAGTAGCGTTCTGCCCATCGCATTTGCCACCTGGTGTTGATTTTAGTAATGACCCATTATTGCAAGGTCGTCTGTTCAGTTACTTGGACACCCAACTATCACGTCTAGGGTCGCCAAACTTTGCCCAGATTCCTATTAATGCACCAAAATGTCCGTTTGCTAACAATCAGCAAGATGGTCATATGCAGATGCAAGTACCTAAGACGCGTGTACTCTATGAGCCACAAAGCCTAGATCCAACTCGTCCGCGTGAAAGCGCTAAACGTGGCTTTAATTCATTCCATGAGCAGTTAGATGATGGTGTAAAAGGTCGCGTACGTGACGAGAGCTTCGCTGATCATTACAGCCAGCCACGTATGTTCTATCGTAGTCAGACGGCTATTGAGCAAGCGCATATTGCTTCTGCTTATGCATTTGAGCTGGGCAAAGTAGATACAGCACATGTACGTACTCGTATGCTGAGTCATTTGATTCATATCGATGAAGATTTGGCCAACCGTGTAGCAACGGCGCTGGGTATGGAACTGCCAGAGCCTGCTGATGCCGCTGCACCTGTACAGAATATGGCAACTTCTAAAGCACTACAAACCATTGGTCTAACGCCTGACAGTCTAAAAGGTCGCATGCTCGGAATATTAGTCGCAGAAGGCTCTAATAGTAGCGAAATCAAAAAATTCGAAGATGCTGCTAAAGCGCAAGGCGCTAGTGTCAAAATCGTCGCGCCTAATAAAGAAGTTGTGTTGGATGATGGTACACGCATCCAAGCTGATGAGCGCCTCGCTGGTGGTCCGTCAGTGATGTTTGATGCCGTGGTTAGTATCATTATGCCAGAGCAGGCTAAGAAGCTAGCAAAAGACAGTGCAGCGCTAGATTGGTTCAATGATGCTTATGCTCATTGCAAAGCCATTGCTTATTGCGGTGCGACCGATGAATTTATCTTAAGCAAGCTGCCCATTGAAAAAGATGAATTTGTGACGCCATTGGCTGAATTAGATACCTTTATCAGCAATGCCAAGTCTCGTCTATGGGAACGTGAGCCAAAGGTTCGTGACCTTGCATAATCAATAGGTAGGTAATCTCGACTACGATTTATTTTAAATACTAAATGTTTTCTTAAACCCAGCCTATGTGCTGGGTTTTTGCTTTTTACTAATTAATAAGGTGAGAGTTATCATGGATATATACAGGCGGTTATTAATAATGAGTTGTCCATAGTTATTAGTCGCATCGTCTCTGTATGCCGTATTACTCTTGTATATAGTCACGAGCGTTCACTCAAAGTCGTTTTTTTTGGACTGACGGACGTTATACTAAAGATTGTCTATAAAATTGAATAAAAGCCTCACAATAGCAATGATGAATGAGGTAGGGAATACCAATGAGTTTATGTGAAATCGTACGTTTAGAAGGCTATATCCAGAGTACCTACCTTGCGGTATATCCGGATAAAATCATGCTGCTAGATGGTGGCTGCCGTGCTGATGTGACGATGGTGATTGATTATATTAAAACGACGCTAAAGCGACCGATCACTGATCTGAAAGTAGTGGTGGTCACACACATGCATCCTGATCATGCAGGCGGGGCAAATAAGTTTCGAAAAGAGACCGGCTGTCTGATAGTCTCTGCTGACAAGAAAGGTCAATGGTATGGTGGTATTGGTGGACGTGCCATGCACCTTGTAGACATAAATCTAGGGTATTATGTGGCCAGACGTCAAGGGCGACCATTTAAAAACCTGTATTATTCTGCAAGCTTGAAACCAGATATCACGGTAAAAGATGGTGAGCTTGTGCCAAAGTTTGATGAATGGCAAGTTTTAGAAACGCCGGGACATACGGATCGTGATTTGTCTTTATTTCACCTGCCTAGCCGCCAAGTATACACAGCTGATTTGATCATCAAGCTACGCCATAAATTCGTTGCACCCTTTCCTGTCTATGACCCTAAAACATACATCCAGTCTTTACAGAAGATAAGAGATTTGAAACCCTCAATGGTGATGATGGCGCATGGCCGAGAGCTGGCTATGGACACAGCAGATTTTGATCATTTTATTGCTCAAGCGCCCAAGCATCCACGTACGATTAAAGACACCATCAAGCACAAACTAATGTGGCAAAAGGATGGGGACTTTAATATCTGGAAACGCAAACGTTAGATATAGTCAGTGAAAAGTAATCTCGATATATCAGCAGTATCGTAGCGTTTTTAGGGTATTTTGACTATAGTAGAAAAAAAGCATAAGCAAAAAAAAGCCCAGTCACAAAATGACTGGGCTTTCTAAATATGGTGGGCTGTCCGCGACTCGAACGCGGGACCAATTGATTAAAAGTCAACTGCTCTACCAACTGAGCTAACAACCCTGAAGAGTGTATAAAAAGCATTTGCTTTTTAACTCTGCAAAAGAAAATCCTATGTAACGAACTTTCTAAAAACTAAACGATGTCTTTTAAACTTATCTTTATTGGTCTACTACCGGATAGGGCAGAACGATTAATAAAGAGCAAACTAAATATGGTGGGCTGTCCGCGACTCGAACGCGGGACCAATTGATTAAAAGTCAACTGCTCTACCAACTGAGCTAACAACCCTAACGTTTAAAGTGTTTGTATCCCTAAACGTGAGAGCACATTATATATATAATTAAGACAATTACAACCCCGTATTAGGAAAAAAGTGTAAATCTCTCGTAAAACTGCGTATTTCTTTGATTTTTTATCGTCACATCGACATTTCGTACTGAATATTTGGCCAAAACGCTCAGGTGTCTAGGTATTAATCCCGAGACAGTGCCTCTACAGGATCCAATTTGGCTGCATTGCGCGCGGGCAAGAAACCGAAAATAACACCAATCAGCGTCGAGCAGACAAACGCGGCAATGATAGAGGTCGGTGAGTAAATGACTTTAAAGTTATCACCGCCAACACGATTAATCAGTTCACCAATAGCAAATGCTAAGCCAATGCCTAGCAAACCACCTAAAATACAAACCAAGATAGCTTCAATCAAAAATTGCTGCATGATGTCGTTTTGACGTGCGCCTACAGCCATACGTACACCAATCTCATTGGTGCGCTCGGTGACAGACACCAGCATGATGTTCATGACCCCGATACCACCAACTATCAGTGAAATGACAGCAACAGATGATATCAATAGCGTTAAAGCACCAGTTGTAGATTCGATCGTTTGACGAATAGAGTCTGAGTTGCGAATCTGAAAATCTTCTTCGCCATGACGATTTTGTATCAAGTCGGAGATCGCAGACTCGGCCACACTTGAAGAGATATCGTCACTTATGAGAGCCACAAACCTATCGATATTCGTACTGCCTCTAATCCGTGACATAACGGTAGTGTAGGGCATATATATAGTTGGTGTGGTTAAATCTGCACCAAAGCCACCATCGTTTTCTTCCAGCACACCAATGACTCTACCAGGTACACTACCGATGAGTATCACCTCACCAATAGGGTTATCAAGGTTTGGGAAAAAGGTTTGCTTGGCATTATCATCAATAATGACATCTTGGCTGCGTAAGTTGATGCTCTGTTCATCAAACCCTTGACCCAATGCCAATGTCTCACCAGTGACTTCTAAGTAGTCTTGACCGACTCCATTGACGGTAGACTCTTCTTGTACGCTGCGATAACGAACGCTAGAGTTGGCGTTCACCTGAGGGCTAACGCTGATAATATAAGGCTGATTGGCTACCGCTTGTGCATCTTCAGGCGTGAGATTGTCATCGTTGTAACGTCGTCTAGGGTCGCCTCTAGGATAGCCGTCGCTGACGGTGATGGTGTTGGTACCGAGCGAGCTGATATTAGCCAAAATCTGCTGCTGAGAGCCTTGACCTAAGCCTACGATAGATACGACCGCGGCAATACCGATGATAATGCCAAGCATGGTCAGTAGGGTACGCATCTTATGCGCGCGCATGGCAAGCAAGGACATTTTAAACGCTTTAAGCAGCCGATCAACGAAGCTACCAAAGGCACTTTTACGATGCCCACCAAGGATAGACTCTGGTTTTTTGTTTGTGTGCTTGTAATGCTCCGTTTGATAGTCAGCAATGATGTAGCCGTCTTTTAACTCAACAATACGTTCAGCTTGCGCCGCCAAGTTGGGATCATGAGTCACCATTATAATAGTATGACCTTGTGCTTTGAGGTCATGCAAGATCTTCATGACATCTTCACCGGACTTGCTATCAAGCGCGCCAGTCGGCTCATCTGCTAAGATGACATCACCACCATTCATGAGCGCACGAGCAACTGAGACCCTTTGTTGTTGTCCACCTGACAGCTGATTTGGCCGACTATTGACCTTATCCCCAAGTCCTAAATCAGTTAAGAGCTTTTCGGCACGGTCAATTCGAGTTTCTGTGTCCATACCAGCATATACGGCAGGAACCGCTACATTGTCTTTGGCGCTAATGTCACCAAGCAGATGATAACGCTGAAAAATAAAACCAAAGTGTTCACGGCGTAGTTCAGCGAGCTCGTCAGCATCAAGCTTGCGTGCTGACTTACCATATATTTTATAGTCGCCAGCCGTCGCCTGATCGAGGCAGCCCAAGATATTCATTAAAGTCGACTTGCCAGAGCCAGACTGCCCAATGATTGCCACCATTTCGCCTTGATTGATAGTCAAATCGATATCATGCAACACCCGAATCGTTTGCTCACCAGCAGCAAACTCGCGAATAATGCCAGATAATTGCATGATGGGCTGGCCAGATACCGATGAAGTACTATGCTCTGGATTTGCTGCTGTAGTGGCAGAGCTATCGGCAGGCATGTATTGCTCTAAGTCTTGAGCCGTATCATCTTTAGGCAACGGTTTAGAAGCTGGAGGTATAGTCATAGCAGTGTCTTCAATCAAGTGTGGTGAGCGTCGTTATGAAAGGGCTGCCGCGCTCAAGCCCCCAATCGTCATATATAAAGAAAAAGTTACATTCTTGGCGGACCACCAGATTTACGACTGCTTCCTGAGTTCTCACCACTGTCTTCACTAATGATGACTTCTTCGCCTTCTTTTAGACCACTTAATATTTGTGCGCTTACTCGGTTGTCGATACCGACTGTTACAGCTCGTTCTTCTACGCTGCCGTCATCTTTTAGCACGCGTACAAACTTGTTTGCTTTGACTTGTCCAGCCGTTTTGTTTTTAGCAGGGCTTTCTTGTATGACAGCTGATGGTACCAATAAAGCATTTTTGGCTTGGTCGATAACAATATAGATCTGAGCGGTCATATCTATGCGAAAACGCCGATCAGTATTAGGTACTTCGATGTAGCCGACATAGTAGATAGCAGCATCTGTTGAGCTGGTATCACTAATCGTTTCGGGCGCAGGTTCAATGGCTTTTAATATGGCATCAAATTTTTGATCAGGATTGCCGATGACATTGAAATAAACCGGCATGTTTGCTTTGACATTAATGACATCAGCTTCAGAGATTTGTGCGTTGATTCTGACGGTAGACAAATCTGCCAAGGTCACGATAGTCGGTGCCGTTTGATTGGCATTGACAGTCGTGCCTTGCTCAGTAGTTACGGATACGACCGTACCTGATATTGGCGCTCGAATCGTCGTATAGCTAAGATCTTCTTTAGCCGTACTAACATTGGTCTGAGATTTGCGTAACGCGGCTCGTTGACTATTGACGTTGGCTGCGGCAGTGGCAATGGCCGCTCTTGCCGTATCGATAGCTGCTCGAGCATTCGCAACAGCAGCATTCGCGGTTTCCACGTTTGTCGCCTGAGTATCATATTCTTGCTGTGATATAGCATCAATGGCAACGAGACCCTGCAAACGTGAAAAGTCTGATTGCGCTTGTCTCAATTCTGATTGACGACTGGTAAGATCGGCTTGTGCGCTTTTTAGACCTGCTTGACGGCTTAGTACCTCAGCTTCGGCGCTTTCGATAGCAGCGACACTTTGCTCAAGGGTAGCTTGCTCGTTGCTTAGATTATTATTCTGAGTGACTTGATCAATTTGTGCGATTAAATCGCCTTGTTGTACTTGATCGCCTACTTCAACATATAAACGAGTGACTTCGCCAGACACCTGTGCACCAACGTCGACCGTATTAAGCGCTTTAACCTTACCCGAGGCCATGACGTTGTTTTCAATATCACCCGTTTCAACGGTTGCCGTTAGATAATTCGGAATCTCTTCTTTAGGTTTAAAGGTGTTATAAGCTAAGGCGGTGAGTATCAGAACTACTAAGGCGATGATGGCCCATTTGATAGCAGGTTTTCTTTTCATTTTGGGCATAGGGCAATCCAGTCACAGTAATAGCAAGTGTAAGTATAGTAGAGGCTTCATGTAAAAAATGACATGGGAATTAGTTTACGAAAGGTTAAGGTGTTTTTGATAGGAAGCCTGCGGTTTGGTCGTAGTGTTTAGCATCGTGCTTCAATATGATGCTATCATCGACAAAAGTTATATTTTTACCCGAGTAAAGTGCATATAGATTTGTGTAAACAATAAATCAAAAGAGTAAGTAATATGTTTCGATTTATCTTGATAGGACTGGTTTTCTTAAGCTTTAGTATTTTGAGTCATAGTATGCAGCCCACTAGTTTAGAAGGTACTTGGGTTAGTTCAGCTTACTTTAACTCAGACATTGACGTTATCTCAGAAACGATCGATATCGATGTCTCTGAGCATTTTAAGAAAGCTCGCTTTACCGTGCAGTATGAGATATACAATAAGCAAGTGGGTAGCCAAATCCCACTGTTGTTTGCTTTGTATAATGATGAAACGGCTCTAGAGATGCCGAAAAATAATGTCGTCCTAAGTATCAGCGTCGATGTTCATTCTGCTACTGTCCAAAACATAGCGAGTAGTAAAACGAAAATAAATTTTGATGATTTTTTTGGAAGTTACCAGATAGAGCCTTATGATTATAGAATTTATCTTGTTGAAGATGGCATCAACGTATTCCCCGATTATGTCAGCTTTATAGAAGCAGACTTGAGCGTAGGCTATCATACTATTGTAGCCACCTATGATGCCATGCCTTCGTATAGAGACACTAATGAATTGACCTATGCCTACAATTTTGATTACTCATTCGATCCTATAAAGCTTAAGCAAGGCTTTGCAAGGACAAGGGTTAATCTAAATTTTGATGGTGATATAGAGGATGTCAGCTTTCAAGTTTTTCCTGATAGTAAGCAGGACTTAAGCAACTTGAAGAATAGCACTATTAGTTTTGAAGAAACTTTGCCCGAAGGTATTAACTTTAGCTATCAGCGGCAATTTCCAACTTGGGTAAAGCTACTGGTTAGAGGGCCAGCTGTAGGGTTCTTTACTATACTTTGTGGGCTATTTGCATGGTGGCATATCAAAGAAATTAAAAAACTATCAGATTCAAAGCCTGCAAGTATTTTAGGATATATTTTAGTTGCTAGTATTTTTATTCCTTTCATTAGCACTCTTACCTATACGCTCTATAGATTGTTAGCCTATACAATTATTAAGGCACAACTAATAGAAGATATGTTTATAGTTTTTGGCTTCTTAGCTTATGTCATTCTATTTCTTTTCTTAGCGCCATTTTATTCAATATTTATTTATTACAAATACTATAAATCAGGCATTAAACTCTAAGCGTATAGGCTAAAGGTATGAAAATAAGGATTATGTGATGTTAAATTACCAGCAAGTTCAAAATATAATCAATGAGTATGGTAAAAATATAGGGTTGAGTACCAATGATATGATTTTAAGAAAAAAACCATCTGGATCTGGGTAGCCACATTTAGAGATAAGCGATGACTGTTACCATTATGTCGTATGTGAACGAGGTAGTGAACTCACTAGAGAGTTTTTTAGAGATGTAAACGATTTTATCTATAGGTTTTTCGACACTATAACTTTTATGATAGCAGGTGAGTATCAAAAGCAAAACATCGTATTTGGTGAAGATCAAAGAATAATTTGCTTTCGTAAACAAATCGAACTTATGACTAAATTAAGCTATGAGTGGGGTAAAAGAAAAGAGGCTGATATAGCAGAAATTTTACAGAACGCTCCTTATTCAGTTAACAAAATTACTTGGCTAAATAAGTTATTGAATTTTTTCAACCAATCAAACGGCAAACAGCCGCTTACCTGACAACTCAAGCGCGGCCTGCAATAACAATTCCCACGCTGGCTGACGAACGAGCCCCTTAATAGCTTGATCACAACGATATAGCAGCGCAGGCCATTCAGCCGTTTGCACTTTTGCTTGGCGGCGGCAGGCTTGTTGATATAATCCTTGCTTGCTACGCCAAATACCCAGTGCTTGCGGATCTTGGCCATCCATTAATTGTATGATTTGGCGCATGTCTTTGCTGATTGCCCACAGTACCAAGGTCGTCGGCTCATCAGTGGCTTTCAGCTGAAAAATGATTTTTGCCACTTGTGTACTATTGCCTGCCAGCATCGCATCGGACAGATCAAAGACACTGAATTGGGCGTCGCTGACCAAGGCAGCTTGAAGATCCTTGATATCTAATGCTACGTTTGGCGCGGTCGTTGTAGACTGATTGCTGCCTTCGTGAGTTGCGTCATGACTACTAGCATCCAACTGCGGTGCAAATAAATAAGACAGCCGCCATAAGGTTTGATAAGCACTTAACAGGTGATGCTCGGTGTGCGACATGAGCAATTGCCACGCTTCTTGTGACAGCCTGAGTCCAAATTTCTGAGCTTGAATCTGCAACAGCTGCTGACGTTGCTGTTCGTTGTATAAATTGCAATCAATGACGTGACCGTACTGGGCAAATGGCGCAAACCACTTGCTGCTTTGCGCTCGTTTGTCTTGTTTAGGCGTTAACCATAATAAGCTATGACTGTGCGCCCCTGTTTGTGCCTCAACGGCAAAGCGCTCAAGCTCAGCGATAACCGATTTGTCTGGTTTATGATTGCCGGTCACGATCAGCGCGCTAGCATCATCAAATAGAGATTGACTGCCAAGCTCTGACAGTACTTCTTGCCAGCTCTTAACTGATATCAGTTCTATACGTTTAATCGCGTAATTTTGTGCACGCCAATGCGGACGCAAGGCGTCAATCAGCCACTGACTCAGTAAGGGCTCATCTCCATGTGCCAGCCACAAACCTGCTACCGCCACGGATGACTGTAGTAGTTTGGGATAGGCTTGTATAAAAGTATCTTGCATAGACTAATGAGGACACAGGTTTATGAGGATGGATGTGCAGAATGCCGTACGCTAAATATTAAGGGTTTGGTGCGTTTGGTACGATAACTGCCGTAGATGCTGACCCTGTTTGTGATGGTGTATTGGCGCTGGTAGGGGCGACTCTAGGCAGAGCAATGGCGACATACTGATCAGTGATACGGCGTGCCAAACTGTCATAGAGCCAGTCACGAACTTGGTCACCTTGCTGGTCATCGGTACTGACCGATGCTTCATTATACTGGTAGCTGCGCTCAACTTGGATGGGGTTGGTCAGCGTCACAACTTTGCCATTTTGTAAGGCTTGGTAGCTGACATCTGCTGATATTACCAAGCGAATTTCTGTCAAAACGCCGACCAATTCATAACGCTTAAAGCGTATGTTATTGACGCTAATCGCGGCAATGGGTTCCGCTGCAGCATTTTTATTGTTATTGGTCACATCAGCCGAGGTCATATTATCAATCACCTCGACACCCAAGGCCTCTAGGCGTCGTGACAACGGTGATTTTAGTGGGAAGGAGGTACGATTGTCTTCGATAATGACTGCTGTTTTAGCAACATCAAATAGCATCGGCGTGTCATAACCTCGTAGCTGAAAGCCGCAGCCACTAAGCGCTGCTGTCGATCCAAGCACAGCAAACAGTGGCAAGCTTGTGAGTAGTGCTGTCGCTAGCTTCTGTCCACTAGACCTTTTTGCCATACTGCATTGCCCATTTGGCTTACTTAATTTCGTTTGAGATGACTGCACAGCTCGATGCTTATACGACATAATCGCTATCCTTATGTTGATAAAAAGGCTTAAAACACTAAGTTTAAAAAGGTCTAGCCTGCAACCACGATATTGACCAGTTTATTCGGTACGACGATTTCTTTTTTGATTTCACCGGTCAAGAATTTTGCCACACTATCCATCGCGCGCGCTTGCGCCTTTAGTTGTTCAGGGTCGCTGTTCGGCGCGACATCCATCTTACCGCGCATCTTACCATTGACCTGTACCACCATCGTGATCATATCCTGTACTAGCGCACTTTCATCCACGGTTGGGTAGTTTAGGGTTAATGTATCGAGCCCTAACTGCTCAAGTAAATGCTCGCCTGCATGCGGCGCATAGACTGATAGCATAATAAGCAGATCAATCAGCGCTTCGTGCTGTACTTGTAGATCCTGTTCACTATCGGCTTTAAAGCTCGAAAGTTCGTTGGCAAGTTCCATGAGGCTTGATACGGGGGTGTTTAGCGCCAGACGATCGCCCAAATCACTATCAATCTTGGCAATAGTTTCATGGGTCTTACGGCGTAAGTTTTTCGCTTCTTTACTTAAGCCATCCGTATTAAAGGCGGCATTGTTTAGCGTCTCAAAGCTTAGGTTTGCTTCGGTGAGCGCTTGCATGTGCTCAGTAGCAATGCGCCATACTTTTTTAACGAAATTATAAGGGCCTTTTAGCGCGTCATCTGACCATTCTAGCGTTTGATCGGCAGGCGCAGTAAATAGGGTATAAAGGCGAACCGTATCAGCGCCGTACTTATCAATGGTGATTTGTGGGTCGACACCGTTGTTCTTTGACTTAGACATTTTTTCAATTTTGCCAATAGTCACTGGCTGACCATCTAACTTTAAGATGGCTTTAATCGGTTGACCACGTTCGTTGTAGTCAATATCGATGTCTTCTGCAAAATAATAGGTCGTGCTGCCATCAGCATTGACACGGTAAAAAGTACCGGCAAGCACCATGCCTTGGGTCATAAGATTGGCAAATGGCTCATCGCCTGACACCAATGACTCATCACGCATGAGTTTATGAAAGAAGCGTGCATACAGTAAATGCATGACCGCGTGCTCTACGCCGCCAACATATTGATCGACCGGCAGCCATTTATTGGCGGCAGACTTGTTGACCATGTTTTGTGCATCATTTGGACTGGCAAAACGCGCATAGTACCAGCTCGACTCCACAAAGGTATCAAAGGTGTCGGTTTCGCGCTCAGCAGGGTTGCCACATTTAGGACAAGTGGTATTCACAAACTCTGGGATGTTTTTGAGTGGGTTGCCGCGACCATCAGGGACGACGTCAGTCGGCAATACTACTGGCAAATCTTGCTCTTCAACAGGTACAGTGCCGCAATGTTCACAGTTGACCATTGGGATAGGGCAGCCCCAATAGCGCTGGCGAGAGACGCCCCAATCGCGCAAACGATATTGGATCTTTTTCTTCGCAAGTTCCTGTGGTTCAAGTTTGGCTAGCATCGCTTCAAACGCTTGCTCAAAGTCTAGACCGTCAAATTCACCTGAATTGATCAAAATATTGCGCTCAGTATAGGCAAGATTTGGCTCAGAACCATCTTTTTTGGCTTCGGCGATAACAGACTCAGTATTACCATCAGGAGACTGGATAACTTGTTTGATAGGCAAGTCGTATTTAACGGCAAATTCATAATCGCGTTCGTCATGTGCCGGTACTGCCATGACTGCGCCAGAGCCGTAGCTCATCAGCACATAGTTGGCAACCCAAACAGGCACTTCTTCGCCAGTCAGTGGATGCGTCACGGTGAGACCAGTGTCCATACCAATTTTTTCTGCTTTGGCTAGGTCTGCCTCTGCAACCGAGCCTTTTTTGCAAAGCGCACAAAACGCAGCGATTGTTTCATCGTGCTCAGCCGCATACTGCGCCAATGGATGCTCAGCGGCAACCGCTACATAAGTGACGCCCATCAAAGTATCGGGACGGGTAGTAAAGACGTCTAAGCTATTGGCTTGGTCGGCAAGCTCATAAGGGAAGTGCACTTCCATACCAGCACTACGACCAATCCAGTTGCGCTGCATGGTCAGTACTTCAGATGGCCAGTGACCTTCTAATTGATCCAAATCATCAAGCAATTCGTCGGCATAATCGGTGATATTAAAGTAATACATCGGGATATCGCGTTTTTCGACCGCAGCGCCACTACGCCAGCCTTTACCGTCGATAACTTGCTCGTTGGCTAAAACCGTATTATCAATCGGATCCCAATTGACCGTCGCCAGCTTCTTATAGACCAAGCCTTTTTTGTATAACTGTAAAAACAACCACTGCTCCCACTGATAATACTCAGGGCTACAAGTGGCAAATTCACGCGACCAGTCAATAGACAAACCTAGCAATTTAAGCTGTGCACGCATGCTGTCAATATTAGCGAACGTCCATTTGGCAGGCGGCGTCTGATTGGCAATCGCGGCATTTTCAGCGGGCAAGCCAAAACCGTCCCAGCCCATTGGCTGCATGACTTCATAGCCCTTGAGGCGATAGTAACGGCTCAGCACATCTGAGATGGTATAGTTACGCACGTGACCCATGTGCAGCTTGCCGCTTGGGTAAGGGAACATCGACAGCATATAGCGACTTGGCTTATCGCTAGGCTCGTTGCCCACTTCATAACGCTTATCCGTTGCCCATTTGGCTTGTTGCGCGGCTTCAATTAGCTGCGGCTGATAGTAGGTGCTGTCATTGGTATGATTAGTATTAGAAGGTTCTGCTGTCACGGCGTTGCTCATAGTCGGCTCGAAATTGGTTAATACGAATAAATTGGGTGAAATTTCACAATGCCATAGCATAGCGTAATTTGGCAAAAATTGCGACGATATGATGGTGCGCTTGCTCGATATGTTTGATGTTTTAAAAACTAACGATGGCTAAGTTTCCGCTCTCATGCTCGGTAGTGTTAGGTATAATAAAGACAATAATGATAATTGACTTGGAGCTTATATGACCATCACCATTTACGGTATCAAATCTTGTAGCACGATGAAAAAAGCTTTTACTAAGCTTGATGAGCTGAATGTAGGTTATGATTTTCATGATTATAAAAAACAAGGCATCGATAGAGAGAGCGTCCAGCGTTGGGTAGATGAGTTAGGTATTGATAAAGTGCTCAACAAGCGCGGCACCACATGGCGCAAACTAACCGATGAGCAAAAGCAGTCAGCTGATGCCAATATAGATAACGCGATTGATTTGTTAGTAACAAATACCAGTATGATTAAACGTCCAATTGTAGAAGGTCATATCGACGATAAAAATCAAGCTCAGCAAATACTGCTATGCGGCTTTGATGCCACTGAATTTGAGGCAAATTTTCAATAAAAAGCTATCACTTTGGCAAATTATAAACTATGCTACTTATTAGTAGAATTAAGTTTGTTCGTTTGTAATAGTTAAGGATAAGATTATGAAAAATTTATTGTTAATGGCAGCGTTGGCGGTGAGCCCTTTAATGGTTACAAGTGTCCAAGCAGCTGACTCGTCTACCAAAATTACCTTTGCAGATAATAGCTATTGCGGCAGTTTTACCGGTAATATTAAAAGTGGTAAAGTGTTTCGCTTGTGGCTCATGCCAGATCAAAATCTGGTCATTCGCAATGTGGGTGACGATCGTATCAATGTTGCTTATGTCACGGGGCCAAATGGTCGCCTTGATGGTGACCGTTACGAAGATGAGACTTCATATTTTACCGAGCGTAAAGGCAATCACCATATGAAAGTATACGGCAATAGTAGTCATAGTTCCGTAGAGTTCTGCGCTTATTAGGGTCTGTTTAGCGATCAGCAGTCCTAATATTTGAATGTTCAACAGACCCTAAACTTGTTTGACTATGATTTGATTTGATTTCATAGCATTCAATCAATAAAGCCCGAACTTAGCATTGTCTAGGTTCGGGCTTCGTTTTTTATACATCTGATTTGGGCGGCTGGTTATTAGATCACCGTAGAATCTATCTCACGACTAATCAGCGTGCCGACACCTTCGTTGGTGAAAATCTCTAACAGCGTCGCATGAGGCACACGACCATCAACGATAACCGCACTTTTTACGCCACTGCGCACTGCATTTAGCGCACATTGAATTTTCGGAATCATACCACCTGAGATAGTGCCGTCTTCAATCAAGCTGTCCACTTTCTTTGGCGTTAGTCCGGTGACGACTTCACCGTCACGACCCAGTACCCCTTTGATATTGGTCAATAGCATGAGCTTTTCTGCTTGCAAAAATTCAGCAACTTTACCCGCGACCAAATCGGCATTGATATTATAGGTATTGCCTTCGCTATCGACCCCAAGTGGGGCAATCACAGGAATGAAATCAGAAGCAATTAGCATATTAATCACGTCTTTATTGACGCTGACCACATCACCGACAAACCCTAAATCGACAGGCACAGCGATACCATCTGCACCAATTTTTTCCATCATTAGTTTTTTGGCTAAGATTAAGTTGGCATCTTTACCCGTCAGACCAATCGCGCGGCCACCGTGCTTATTGATTAAGCTGACGATAGATTTGTTGACGCTACCGCCCAATACCATCTCGACGATATCCATCGTGCTCTTGTCCGTAACGCGCATCCCATCGATACGGTTGGACTGGCGACCGAGCTCTTTTAGTAGATTGTCTACCTGTGGGCCACCGCCATGTACGACGACAGGGTGTATACCAACGGTTTTTAGCAAGACGATATCACGAGCAAATGAGCTCTCAAGCTCAGGGTCGGTCATGGCGTTGCCACCGTATTTGACCACAATGAGCTTATCCACAAAGCGCTGGATATAAGGCAGTGCTGTGGTTAATACTTCAGCGGTATTTTTGGCTTCATCCAAATTAAGCGTCATGATAAGCTCCTAAAATTTAGTTCTAAAAGAGATGGGTTTAAAAAGTTGGTTTATTACGGCTGACTATCGTTAGACAGGCTTATCTTAGGGCGTGTTGAACATTTACAAATAGGCACTGCTGATTGCGAAAACTGTTCTAGACAAGGCGTAAAACGACGGTAATGCTCATGCCTTAACTAGGTTTACAACGCAGCATAGGGCAGTTTTCGCATTAGCTCGAAGAGACAGGTCTATTTTTTGCCATTTCATGGTTAAAAATAGACGTTTAGAATGACTAAACTTACTGTTTTAACGTCGAACTGTCTAAAAAATAGTCTCTGTCAGTGCCATGGTCGAATGTTCAACACGCCCTAATTATTCTCAGATATGCTGGTCTTTATAATGATAAAAAACAATTTATACAAGGATTGGTAGCGAGATTTTATGTCAGCGGCTAGGCAATGATGATAATGAAACAAGTTAATTCAATCAAAGTCAGTTCAAAAAGCTATTCAGAGAGAAGTGCTGCAATCTGCTCTGCCAAGTTTTTATCAAATGGGCGACATAGCGCGACGAAGCGGGCTTGTATGTCTTTCAAATCTGTAAGGCTGTCACCAGCAAAGCGCACGGTCAAATGATGACTGGTGTTTGATTGGCGTAACACACCAAAACCATGAGCAAAATCTAAGCGCACGCCATCAATACAGGTCAGCTGCGTGCCGCTCGGTAATAACTGCTTTGCTTGTGCTAACGTTGTTTGCTTGACGCTCGACGATACACAAGCGCATTGTGATGAGACATAAGCCGCAGTCAAGGCGCTGTCGAGGTCATCAGAAGACTCGGCAACCAAACACTGCAAATAACAACAAAATTCTGCCAATTGTTGCACGACTGGGCACTGCACAGGCGCTCTATTGGGTAAAGGTAAATAATGATCTGCTGTACTGACCAACATCGGTAATTGATGGGTAATCTCAGTCAAGCGAGTAGGGCGTGACTGCTCAATCGGCTCACCCCATAAACCAACAGCAGCCGATGATGTGTCACGATGCGTCGCTGTATAGGCCAACCAATGTAGTAGGCGCAAGCCCGCATACATCGCATCATCATGAGCAGTAAAATAACCATCGTTAAAAATAAAGTGCCCAGACAATTCACCTGCGAATAAGATTTGACTGTCATCGGCCTGTAGCTGTTGACGCATTAAACTACTGCCAGTTTTACTCAGGATCGGAGTCGCTCCCAAATCGCTTAAGAGAATAGGTAGATGGTGTGAGCATTTAATATCGAACAGCACTTGCGGGGATGCGGTATGAGTTTGCCACGTCTCTGGACGCTCGCTCATGGCGACTGAGGCGAGCAAATACAGCAAATGATCGGGCATGACTATTTTACCACTGTTGTCGACGATCATCAGTCTATCGCCATCACCGTCGAATGCTAGACCAATATCAGCAGTATTAACGATGACATTTTGTTGCAACTCTGCCAATCGATTCGGCTCAGTAGGGTCAGGGTTACCCATGGGGAAGTTACCATCAGGGGTGTCATTGATGATGATGACGCGCTGGCAGAAAGTGGTAAATAAGGGCAGGGCAATCCTGCTAGTGGCCCCATGCATACAATCAATAACGATGGTGAGATCAAGCTTTTTAAAGGTTCGTTTGTTACTAGCCGATAGGTTTTGCTCTGGATAAATACTGACAAATACTTCGGCAATGGCATCAATATAAGGCGTTGCCACAGTGTCAGTCGGCAAGCCAATGACCGATAGCATTGAAGTTGCCTGTTTGTCATTACTTTGGCTAGCACTTGGAAGCTTAAGGCTGTCACTATTACTGTCGATCTGATTGTGGTGTTGGTTGGTATCAAACGCTATCAAATCTTGATAAAGCACCTGAATATCTTTAGCACTAGGAGAAGTATTGCCGACCAGCCATTTGAGACCTAAGATGCCTTTTGCAGAATGACTGGCAGTGACCATGATGCCATGACCAGCGTATTGCTCGGTCCAAAATGCCATCATCGGTGTCGTAATTAACCCTAAGTTAATTACTTGGAGGCCTTGCTTTTGTAAGATCGATGCCAATGACTGAGCCATACTGTCACTACCACACCGCACATCATAGCCGATGATGACCGTGGTTTCTTTCGGCTTTTGATGCGGTTTAACGTTGCTGTTAGAAATATGGCTATTAGCAATGGGGCTGTTAGAAATGGGTTTGCTACGTTGTTTCGCATTATGGTTTTTATAAAGTCGCACAAATGCGGCGCCCAAAGCCTGTATAAAATTCGGAGTAAAGTACTGCTCGTCGCCGCGAATATCGTAAGCACGAAATAAGGATTGCTGCGTCGCAAAAAACGGCATGGCTTTACTCTCCTTATCATCGTGGTTGATATTGTCGTGATACATGCAAAATGGCTAGCCAGTGATTATCTATACAGTGATTATCTATACAGATTAATCGTCTTAATGACGACCCGAATGTCCAAACCCGCCAGCACCGCGTACGCTTTCATCACTGAATTCTGCGACAACTTCAAACTCAGGACGGACAACAGGCACCACGATATATTGCGCCATACGTTCTGCTGGATTAAGCACAAAGTCGTCTCCACTGCGATTCCAAATACTAACCATCAGCTCACCTTGATAGTCCGCATCAATCAATCCGACCAAATTGCCCAAGACGATACCATGCTTATGCCCAAGCCCTGAGCGCGGCAAAATCATACCAGCATAGTTGGGATCTTGAATATACACAGCGAGACCAGTACCGATCAAATGCGTTGCGCCTGCTTTAATGGTCAAAGGCTCATCAATGCAAGCACGTAAGTCGATACCAGCACTGCCATCGGTGGCACGAGTCGGTAAGGAAAACGCTTTATCTTCAACGATTTTAGGATTTAACACTTTTACTTGTACAGCTTGCATAACGCACTCACTTAACGATTTGATGGTTTTTAAATTGTGATTTTGAACAAAAGTTATTCAAGATTCTTATGTAACAAGACCTCTATGTAAATAGCATTTCTATATGTTGACTGGGTAATTATTGATTCAGTCACTTAATATCCAATTAAAGTATCAGCACACTCGCCAAGCCCAAGAATGACATAAAGCCAACGATATCGGTTACTGTGGTCAAAATAACGGAAGCAGATAGCGCAGGGTCGATATTCATCCGCTTTAGCATCAGCGGTATACTAATACCTGAAACGTTAGCGGCGGTCATGTTAATTGCAATCGCAAAGCCAATCACGGCGCTGATTTTGATATCATCAAACCATAATTGGGCAATAAATGCCATGATTATCGCCCAAATGATACCGTTTATCGCGCCAACCCACAGTTCTTTGTTTAGGAGCCAGACACGGTTAGAACCACCAATTTGACCCATTGCCATACCACGGATGACAACCGTGAGTGTCTGCGAGCCAGCGATACCGCCCATACTGGCGACGACTGGCATGAGGATTGCCAGTGCTACCACCTTTGCCAATACTTCCTCAAACTGTCCAATCACCGCTGCCGCTAAAAGCGCGGTACACAAGTTGATACCCAGCCAGATACTACGACTTTTTGCACTGGTTAGGATGGGTGCAAACAACTCTTCATCTTGACTGACACCAGCGAGGTTTTTCATGGTGCTATCGACATCATCTTGGATAATTTCCATGATATCTTCGCCATTTAACTGACCAACCAATTCGCCATAACTGTTAATCACAGGCGCGAAACGAATGTCTTCTGAACGAAAAATCGCGGCGGCATCTTGAATGTCTAAACGATCATTGATCGTAATGGCTGTATCAATCAGCGCTGACACCAACGTGTTTTGCTCATGCTTAATCAAATCGACCAGACTCAGCAGTCCAAGTAATTGCTGGCTTTGATCGACGACCAGTAGCTCTTGGCTTTGGTCATCAAGCAAGTCGTCGTTTTCGCGTAGCCAGTGCTGTACATCAGAAAGGTGGATGTCATCTCTTATCTGGATAATGTCAGGATCCATGTAACTACCCACTTCCCAGTCGGCATAAGTATCCAGTTTATTAACTTGGACACGAGTTTCTTCATCCAGCGTTGCCATGACTGAGGTACGCACGCTCTCAGTAACGGTATCCAAAATTTCTGAGATGTCTTGGGCGTCAAGGTCTTGGGTAAATAACGAGATTTCTTGAGAAGAGATATTCTCCATCAATGGCTGGCGCGTATCGTACTCTAGTTCTGCAAGCACTTCACCTTTGATGTTTTCTGGTACTTGCTCCCAGATTAGTAGACGGTTTTGAGTGGGAAAAGACTCGAGTAGGTTGGCAATTTCATATTCCGACTGCTTTTCTAAAAACTCAGTAATCGCCTCATAAGCTTTATCAGCAACCAAACCCTGCAAGTACAGCAGTTTATATTCGGCGCTATATTCCGCCGGATTATAATCTCCTGATAGCATCGAGGGTCGTTCCTGATTGGGCGTCTGGGTAGGCATAAGGGTTCCAATATTTTTAGAAGATAGAAATGATATCGTCAAAGTATCTGTAAATGATTACAGCGTTAACTTTGTTTAATGTGCTAATTGATGACACGCCCTAATATTGCTTTGCAGCCATCAATAGTGCTAATGCTGAGATTAGCGCTTACCCAGTAACGCTCGAATATTGGCCAAATATTCATCAGCGACGGCTTCTGGGTCTTTAGTCGCTTTTTTCTTTTTCGCTTTGGCAGGCCAATCAATATGATCCTCAGGCAGCTCATCCAAAAATCTTGATTCTGAGGTGACTCGCATTTGTCCGCCAGCACGGCGCTGGGTCGCGAGCGTCAGTGTCAGCTCACGGCGCGCACGAGTAATGCCCACGTACATCAGACGGCGCTCTTCTTCGACCGTCTCGCTCATGATAGAGTTGCGATGCGGTAGCATTTCTTCCTCAAGCCCCATGATGTAAACAAAATCAAACTCCAGACCTTTTGCCGCATGCAAGGTCATCAAATTAACTTTATTAGTGTTTTCTTCTTCTTGCTGCTGCTCAAGCATATCGAGCAACACTAGCTTACGGATAATAGTATCAATCGTCCGATCTTCATCTTCTTCAGCACGATTGATTAACGATTGAATACTGGTATAAAGCATATCAATATTATCGATACGGTTCTTTTCTTGTTGTGGCGTTTTGGCATCGCTACGAACAAAATCAATATAACCGGTCTCATCAATCATCTGGCGCACGATTGGCACGGGGTCAGGATGTTGATCCAACTCGCGGGTATAATGCTCGATGAATTCACCAAACTCTTTTATCGTGCCATAAGCTTTAGACGGCAATACGTGAGCAAGACCAGCATGCGTGCAAGAGGCCAATAATGAGATGCTATGCTCTTGCGAAAACAAACCAAGCTTTTCGAGGGTTGCAGGTCCCATACCGCGCTTAGGCGTATTGATAATACGCAAAAACGCGCTGTCGTCTTCGGGGTTCAAAATCAGACGCAGATAGCCCATGATGTCTTTGATTTCACTACGCGCAAAGAAAGACTGACCACCGGACAACTTATAAGGCACTTGCAACTGACGCAATTGCGCTTCCAACATTCGAGCCTGAAAGTTACTGCGGTAGAGGACAGCGTACTGTTCCCACTCATTACCAAAGCGTAATTTATGAGTGACGATCTCTTTCGCCACGCGCTCGGACTCGTCGTCATCATTACGACAGTTGATAATGCGGATTTTTTCGCCTTGACCTTTATCTGACCACAATTTCTTTTCGAATAAATGCTCGTTATTCATAATAACGGCGTTAGCAGAGGTCAAAATACGCGTGGTCGAGCGATAATTTTGCTCAAGCATGACGATTTTTAGTTTCGGAAAGTCTTCTTTGAGCAGCGCCATGTTTTCAGGCTTAGCACCACGCCATGCATAGATAGATTGGTCATCATCACCTACGACGGTAAAGCGCCCTTGCGGTCCGACCAGATATTTAATCATTTCATACTGCGCAGTATTGGTGTCTTGATACTCATCGACCAATAGATAGCGAATGCGGTTTTGCCATTTGTCACGCAGCTCTCTGTTTTCACGCAGGATTTTGGTGGGCAGTACAATCAAATCATCGAAATCGACCGCATTATAAGCGCGCAAATTACGCTCATAAAGCGCATACAAGGTCGCAAAAATCATATCTTCTGGGTCGTCTAAGGTTTCCATCGCCTTGTCAGGCTCAACCAAGTCATTTTTCCAATCAGAAATCATTTTAATGGCTTTGCCGACCAGCTCGCGACTTTCAGCACCACTCAAATTGTCACGCATCATCAGCTCCATCAGCAAACGCTTACTATCGTCGCTGTCCATGATGGAGAAGTTGCCTTTTAGCGGTGTATGAATCAGCTCATAGCGTAAAAACTGCAAGCCAAACTGGTGAAAAGTTGACACGGTCAGTCCGCGCATTTTTTCACTTGGTAGCAGCTTGCTCACCCGCGCTTTCATCTCACGTGCCGCTTTATTGGTAAAGGTTACCGCCGTGATGCGCTCAGCTGGCATGTTGCATTCTTCGATCAGGTAGGCAATCTTACGCGTAATCACTGAGGTCTTACCGGATCCGGCACCTGCTAGTACGAGTAATGGACCAGATACGTAGAGCATCGCTTCTTGTTGTTTGGGATTAAGTT
Source organism: Psychrobacter sp. PAMC 21119 (assembly GCF_000247495.1). Classification (NCBI taxonomy): domain Bacteria; kingdom Pseudomonadati; phylum Pseudomonadota; class Gammaproteobacteria; order Moraxellales; family Moraxellaceae; genus Psychrobacter; species Psychrobacter sp. PAMC 21119. The sequence goes on from NZ_AHVZ01000017.1 coordinate 53,077, forward strand.
GACTCATAACGTGACCTGTAAGACAAAAGCAAAAAAGAGGGTAGAGCTGATAGTATCGTGGCTAAACGAACGCGGCGTGTATGATTAAAGTCGATATCGTGGCAATATTTTTAATCAAATTAATCAGGCAATTAAAGTAATGGAGTGTGCTATTTATTGAAAATGTGCCATTAAAATTGGCTGGGCTATTATAAAGCAAAAACCATAACTTTGGGTAAGGAGTTGGCTGATGACAATGGCATGATAAAGCATGCAATATTTAGCAGCAACGCTACTGATGACGGTTGGTAATAAAAAGTAAGGATTTGGTGTTAATATAAGGTAACGTCTATATCATAATTTATAGATAAAAAAATATGTTTTTTTCGCTTATAAAGTGACCGTCCAATGCAGTTAAAAACTAGCTTTTGAACCATGATATGCGTATAGTACGTAAATAATTTATGCCAGTTGTCACGTCACTATTGACCACGTGTAATGAGCTATTAAATCAATTAAATAAAACATCAAATATGATATTGATTTAATACGTTGATCTTACGTTGTTAGAAGATGCGTTAGGCGACCAGCTTTCTCCGCGCGCGTATCGGGATTCTACAGTTGGGCACGTCTGACACCGTCGTCAATAAGCTTGATAATTGGTTATTACCAGCACAGTACCTATAATCATCATCGAATTACTGATAAAAAGTGACTCGATGACAGTTACTTTGTGTTTTCGTCTGCGTTACGCCTGTCGCAAAATTGCCTTAATGGGTGTATCTGCGCTGCGCTTGACACTCGATTGGGTGAGGAGCACGTATTATCATGTCTGCTTTTAATTGGTCAGCAGTTGCGTTTATTTTAGCCGCTATTGGGCTAGTTGTTTTTATGCTGGTCGTTCCGCGCTTGCTTGGCGGTCGCTCTCAGGGCTCACAAAAAGAAGAAGTATTTGAAGCGGGTGTTGTCGGATCTGGCAACGCCCGTATTCGTTTGTCTGCTAAATTCTACTTGGTCGCCATCTTCTTCGTCATCTTTGACTTAGAGGCGTTGTACTTATACGCCTATGCGGTCTCCGTTCGTGAAACTGGCTGGGCTGGGTTTATTGCGGCGGCAACCTTCATCATTGATTTGTTAATCGGTCTGGTATACGCTTTAAGTTTAGGAGCGCTAAACTGGGCGCCTGCTGACAAACTGCGTAAAAAAGCACGTCTCTATGCGGCGCCTGCGCCCTTTAATTGGGCGGACATCACCAAGTTTGATGGTGTCGATGAGCTGATGGTCGACCCGACGGGTAAGATACCAGCGCAATCTTCAGGACAGATTAACGTCTCTAACAATATTGAGACCAATCGCCGTCATTTACAGAACATCGATCATATTAATACCACGGGTAACGTTACTTCTGTGGACTTTGCGACGTCTGCACAGCCAGACAAAGCGGGGCGTTAATGCCAGCTGTTGATCTTCGCTTATAGCGTTCGTAAAAAAGATGAGCAGCCAGATATAAAAACGTTTGTTTATATTGATGATCGTTGATGATTAGCCACTTATTAATAATAGAAGTTATGGCGCTAGTGCTGGCAAGATGATTGCCCTGCTGAGCCTAATATAAAGGTTGTATGTTATGAAATACACATTAACAAAAGCCAACCCTGATGCAGATGTCTATCCTGCACAGACCAGTCAAACGGTCAACGATCCTATTGAAGACGAAGTCAATAAAAACGTCTTTATGGGTCGTCTCGAAGACCTCGTTCACTCGACTGCAAACTGGGGGCGTAAGCACTCACTGTGGCCATTTAACTTTGGTACCTCTTGCTGTTATGTCGAATATGCCACTACTCTGACGGCGGTTCATGATTTGTCACGCTTTGGGGCAGAAGTTATTCGCGCCTCACCGCGTCAGGCAGATGTGATGATCGTCGCTGGTACTTGCTTTGTCAAAATGGCACCCGTTATTCAGCGTCTTTATGAGCAAATGCTTGAGCCAAAATGGGTTATCTCGATGGGCGCTTGTGCCAACTCGGGCGGCATGTATGATATCTATTCGGTCGTGCAAGGCGTGGATAAAATCATTCCAGTCGATGTCTATGTACCGGGTTGCCCGCCGCGTCCAGAAGCGCTGATTCAAGGCTTGATGCTGCTACAAGAGTCTATTACCAAAGAGCGTCGTCCGCTGGGCATTCACGTCAATGAACAGGGTATCTACAAGCCACAAATGACCCCTGAGCGTGACCGTAAGCAAGCTGACCGTATTGCGGTCAAAAACTTGCGTAGCCCAGATAGTATCTAGATTTGTGCGTTTAGATTTATAGCGATAGCAACAACCTCAATATTTTATGCCCTCATCATAGTTCGGTTATGATTAACATAGCTTAGTTATGGTTGACATAGTTCGGTTATGACTAACATAGTTCAGTTATGATTAATGAAGGAATACATCATTCATGGTCACGGTAGTCGAAAACATAGATCCTAAGATTAAGCCTGTTCCAGTTGTTATCAAAGAGCTGGAGCAGAAGTATGCCGGTAAGTTTGTGGTACAGCACACTGTTGATGAGATTCCAACGGTTTGGGTAGCGCGTGCTGATTTGCTCGATGTTCTCTTATTCCTACGCAAATTGCCTAAACCTTACGTCATGCTATTTGACTTGTCAGCGATAGATGAGCGCTTGCGCCAACATCGCCAAGGCATGCCTGACAGTGACTTTACGGTGTTTTATCACTTAATGTCGTTTGAGCGTAACAGTGATGTCCGTATCAAGGTCGCGCTGAGCGAAGACGACGTCAATGTACCGAGCGCTACCCAGATTTGGCCAAATGCCAACTGGTATGAGCGTGAAGTATGGGACATGTTCGGTATTGTCTTTACGGGCCATCCGCATTTGACCCGTATCTTATTGCCAAAATATTGGGAAGGTCATCCACTGCGTAAAGAGTATCATGCGCGGGCGACTGAATTTACCCCATACTTCTTGAATACAGCTAAGCAGCAATACGAGCAGGAAAACTTGCGTTTTGTTCCAGAAGAATGGGGCATGAAGCGTTCAGGTCGTGATGAAGACTTTATGTTCTTGAACATCGGCCCTAACCATCCCTCTGCTCACGGTGCCTTCCGTTTAGTACTACAGCTGGATGGTGAAGAAGTCGTTGATTGTATCCCTGATATTGGTTATCACCATCGCGGTGCAGAAAAGATGGCGGAGCGTCAAACATGGCACTCATTTATTCCTTATACCGATCGTATTGATTATCTTGGCGGTGTAATGAATGAGCTACCGTACATCATGTCGGTTGAAAAGCTCGCTGGGATTACCATTCCGCCGCGCGCTGAAACCATCCGCGTGATGATGAGTGAGTTCTTCCGTATTACCAATAACTTACTCTTCGTTGGTACCTTCATTCAGGATGCGGGTGGTATGACCCCTGTATTCTATATGTTTACCGATCGCCAAAAAGCGTATGACGTCATCGAAGCGGTGACTGGCTATCGTATGCACCCTGCTTGGTTCCGTATCGGTGGTACTGCTGCTGATTTGCCACGCGGTTGGCAGCGTTTGGTTCGTGAGTTCTTAGATTGGATGCCAAAACGCTTGGACGAGTATGTCAAAGCGGCATTGCAAAACAGCGTGCTCAAAGGTCGTACCCAAGGTGTTGCTCAATATAATGCTAAGCAAGCATTGGCTTGGGGCGTCACTGGTGCAGGTCTGCGAGCGACAGGCGTTGACTTTGATCTACGTAAAGCACGTCCATACATGGGCTATGAGAATTACGACTTTGAAGTGCCAGTCGGTTACAACGGTGATGCTTATGATCGCTGTATGGTCAAAGTTGAAGAGATGCGTCAGTCGTTACGTATCATTCGCCAGTGCATGGACAATATGCCACAAGGCCCTTATAAAGCGGATCATCCACTAGCCGTACCACCACCGAAAGACCGTACATTAAATGATATCGAAACGCTGATTAACCACTTTATCTCAGTATCTTGGGGTCCTGTGATGCCAGCGGGCGAATGTACGACGATCGTTGAGGCGACCAAAGGTTTGAACAGCTATTACATCACTTCAGATAAGGCGACGATGAGCTATCGTACTCGTATTCGTACGCCGACATTTGCGCATTTACAACAGATGCCATCTGTTATTAACGGCTCGCTGGTTTCTGATGCCATTATGTATCTGGCATCGATTGATATTGTGATGGCGGATTGTGATCGTTAAGGTTTTGATCGTTAAGGTCAAAGCCGCCGCTTCAAAAGTAGTTGTTCATCAATATATTATTGCCTGATGGCACACCAAAATGCTGTCACTTTTCAATATAACCACAGTTGTAATCAGACTGATATTATTTAGTGATAGAGCATGATGAGTGAGGAAAGATAAAAGATTATGAAAATTGTTTCCGACAAAATGCCAAAAGTAGATGTGGCAAGCATCCTCACTAGCGAGGAAATTGCGGCTATTCATGAGTTTATGCACCATTATCCACAGGCGCGTGCTGCCTCGTTAGATGCGCTAAAAATTGTGCAGAAACGTAACGGCTGGGTCGATGATGCACAAGTGAATGCCATCGCCAATATACTAGACATCCCGATGTCAGATATGGACGGGGTCGCCACGTTTTTCAACCGTATTTATCGTCAGCCTGTCGGTCGCCACGTCATCCTTATTTGTGATTCAGTGGCTTGTTACTTGACAGGTTACGAAGCGCTGTCAGCTGAGATTAGATCGCAGCTGGGTATTGAGTATGGCCAGACAACTGCTGATGGTCGTTTTACACTATTGCCAATTTGCTGCTTAGGTAACTGTGATAAGGGGCCTGCGGTGCTGATAGACGAAGACACTTACGGCCCTGTTCAGCCCTCCGAGGTCGCGCAATTATTGGAGCTATACGCATGAGATTAACTCTTTCAGAGCAGATCGCTCAACGTAGCCAAGGCAAAGCGCCAAGCCAGCTTAATGAGCAGCGCATTCCAATTTATGGTGATAAAGCCACAGCGACTAGCGAAACCAAGCCGTTAACATGGCGTTTAGCGCATCATGATGCAGTGCTTGATTTGGCCACCTACGAATCTCTAAAAGGTTTCACTGGTTTAAAGCAAGCTTTGAGTCAATCGCCTAAAGAAGTCGGGAATATGATCAAAGCTGCCAACGTCAGAGGTCGCGGTGGTGCAGGTTTTAATGCTGGTTTGAAGTGGACATTTATGTCGCCGCCAGACGGTTTGCCGCGTTATCTTATCTGTAATGCTGATGAGATGGAGCCGGGTACCTTTAAAGACCGTCTATTAATGGAGCGTCTACCACTTCAGCTTATCGAAGGTATGTTGATTACTGCTCATGCTATCGGTGCAACTGACGGTTATATCTTTATCCGCGGTGAGTACATTTTAGCTGCTCAGCGCTTGGTTACTGCTATCGAAGAATGCTTGGCCAATAATCTAATGGGCAAGAATATTTTAGGCTCAGACTTTAGTTTTAATCTGCATGTACATACGGGCGCTGGCCGTTATATATGTGGTGAAGAAACGGCACTGATTAATTGCTTGGAAGGTCGCCGTGCTAACCCACGTACCAAACCACCTTTCCCGCAAATCTCTGGTGCATGGGGTCGTCCAACGGTTGTTAACAACGTTGAGACCTTGTGCAATATGCCAGCCATCCTAAATCATGGCGTCGAATGGTATCAGTCGTTGTCTGACGTTAAAGGCAAAAGTAAAACGCCAGGCACAAAACTGTTTGGTTGTTCAGGCTTGGTCAATGACCCCGGTTTGTGGGAGCTACCATTTGGTTATACCGCTCGTGAAATCATCGAAGATTTGGCGGGTGGTATGAAAGACGGCAAAAAGCTTAAAGCATGGTTGCCGGGCGGCGCATCGACTGACTTTTTAACGGCTGATCATTTAGATGTGGTTGTAGACTTTGACACCATTCAAGAAGCGGGTAGCCGTATGGGTACGGGGCTAATTATGGTCGTCGACGAAGCGCAAGATATGGTGCCGCTATTACGTAATCTCGAGATTTTCTTTCAGCGCGAATCCTGCGGTTGGTGTACACCGTGCCGTGACGGCCTACCGTGGGGCGTCAAACTACTTACTGCTATCAACGATGGCGAAGGGCAAGTAGGCGATGTGGAAAAACTAGAAGGCCTCACGCGTGATTTATGGATTGGTAAAACATTCTGTGCGCATGCGCCAGGTGCGATGGAGCCACTAATGAGTGCGATTAAATATTTCCGTCCAGAGTTTGATCAAAAAATCACTCAGGCGGTTGGTGTCGATGTCATTGATGCTGCAGCCAATCAACAGCCAGTAGTGAAATAAGGAGAGCGGCATGGCAGTCATACATATTGATGGAACCACTGTCGAAGTAGATAGCGCGGATAACTTGCTACAGGCTTGTCTATCCCTCGGCATTGATGTGCCGTATTTTTGTTATCATCCAGCCCTTGGCTCAGTAGGCTCTTGCCGTCAGTGCGCGGTCAAGCAATTTCAAAACAAAGAAGATATGGAAGCAGGTCGCGGTCGTCTCGTGATGTCATGTATGGTCGCCCCTGGCGATGACATGTACATTTCAGTCACTGACGATGAAGCCAAAGCGTTTCGCAAGTCGATGGTTGAGTTACTTATGACCAACCATCCACATGATTGTCCAACCTGTGAAGAGGGCGGACATTGCCATTTGCAAGACATGACGTATATGTCAGGTCATAGCCGTCGTCGCTACCGCTTTACCAAACGCACGCATCACAATCAAGAGCTTGGCCCATTCATAGCACATGAGATGAATCGCTGTATCGCTTGCTATCGCTGTGTACGTTTTTATAAAGACTATGCAGGCGGTGAAGATTTGGGCGTTTATGGCTCAAACAATCGCGTCTATTTTGGTCGTGATAAAGATGGTCAGTTTGAAAGCGAATTCTCAGGCAACTTAACAGAAGTATGCCCAACCGGTGTATTTACTGACAAAACACATTCTGAACGTTATAACCGTAAATGGGACATGCAGTATGCGCCAAGCATCTGTCATGGCTGCTCGGCTGGCTGTAATATCTCACCAGGTGAGCGCTATGGTGAATTGCGCCGTATCGAAAACCGCTATAACGGCGAAGTAAACCGCTATTTCTTGTGTGACCGTGGTCGCTTTGGTTATGGCTATGTCAATCGTGATGATCGTCCAACGCAAGCGCTTGAACGTATCAATGATAAGCATGTCAAAATCAATATCGATTATGCATTAGATGAAACCATCAAACGTATCAAAGATAAAAAAGTCATCGGTATTGGCTCACCACGTGCCAGTTTAGAGACCAACTTTGCGCTAAAAAATCTCGTGGGCTTTGATAACTTCTCAACAGGTTTGAACCATCAGCAGCAAGCACTGGTTAATAAATGCATCGAAGTATTAAGTACCGATGGCATTTATAACCCAAGTATGACGGATATTGAAAGTCATGATGCGGTATTGGTGTTGGGTGAAGATATCACGCAAACTTCATCGCGTGTCGCGCTGTCAGTACGTCAAGCCGCAAAAAATGAAGGCCTGAAAATGGCAGCGGCGCTACAAACGCAACCTTGGCTTGCAGAACCTGTTAAGCGTATTGCTCAAGATGCGCTAAGCCCAGTCTATGTTATTGATGTGACGCAGACTAAGCTAGAAGATATCAGTAAAGTGAGTGTGGTGGCGACACCTGAAGACATCACTAAACTTGGCTTTAAAGTCGCTGACGAAATTGCTAACTTCGCTAATGATTTAGCAGAAATAGCAGATCCACAAGCGGCTGATGCCAGTACTGAGACTGATGGTATGCAAGCATTAGCGAAGCAAATCGCTTATGACTTGATTCAAGCAGATAAGCCACTGGTTATCTCGGGTAGTAGCTTATCGTCTACCGCATTGATAGAAGCAGCGGCGCAGATTACTCAAGCATTAACGCAAAAACGCTTGTCTATCAAAGCGACTGAGCAACAGCAAGTTGAAACTCATAATGCCAAAGTACAGGCAGTCCAAGCAAAAGCTGCCAATGATCAGCCTGAAGAAGACCAAGATTTATCTGCTAAGCCAAATAAACCAGAAACAGGTGTAAATACAGAAACGCAAGATGATGTAGAACGCCCCCCTGCCGAACCGCTCGAATTAAAAGAAGTGAACAACCGCTATCAGGCACAAGCAGGCATCTACTTAACGGTTACCGATGCTAATAGCATGGGTGTTTGCATGCTGGGCGGACAGTCAGTTGAAGAGCTGCTAGCCACTGATTTCGATGTGGTTATCGTCGCTGAAAATCAGCTGACTGATGCCATCGATGCCAATAAATTGACGCAGTTATTATCTGATAAAACCGTCATTGCACTGGATCATCAGCTACTTGATTGGCACAAAGACGTCGATATCGTATTGCCAGCGGCTAGTTTTGCAGAAGCAGACGGCACATTGATATCTGCTGAAGGCCGTGCGCAGCGTTTCTTCCAAGTCTATGATAACGAATATTACCATCCGATGAGTAGTATCAAAGAAGGCTGGCGCTGGTTGCATGCAGTGCATAGCAGCATCGAGGGCCGTGATGTCGATTGGACGCAGCTAGATGATGTCATCAATGCACTGATCGCCACGCATCCTAAGCTTGCTGGGATTAAAGGCGCTGCACCTGATGCTGCTTACCGTATGACTGGTCTGAAAATTGCTCGTCAGCCGCGCCGTTATTCAGGTCGTACCGCCATGCGTGCACCGATATCAGTGCATGAACCGATGCAGCCAAAAGATTTGGACACTGGTTTAACCTTCTCAATGGAAGGCTATAGTGGTAAAGAAACGCCAAGCTCGATGATTCCTTTTGCCAATGCGGCAGGTTGGAACTCACCGCAAGCATGGAACAAATACCAAGACAAAGTCGGTGGTCATCTGAAAAATGGCGATCCAGGTGTACGCTTATTTGATCAGCTAGCACGTTTAGAAACACGCCAATATATTGCGCCAGAAGCGATTTCTGCGACGACGACTGATATGCAGCAAGGGCAAGCGAAGCTAGTGCCTATCTATAATATTTATGCCAGTTCAATGATGGCATCTCGTAGTCCAATCGTCGCTGAGCAACTACCTGTTGCCGCATGGCGTATCGGTATGGATGATGCCAAAGACTGGAATATTGCTGCTGGTGATTACTTGGCGATAGAGATTGATAAGCAACAAATCACTTTGCCAGTACAGATTGTCGGTTACTTAGCAGAAGGTTGTATCGGTTACCCAGTTGGGCAGGTGAGTATCATTCACCCATCGATGCCAGCATCGGTACGTAAAGTAGATGCACCAGTGACGATGATGGGCAGTATGGCTAACGATAGTACTTTGATTAATAATGATGCTGCGCACGTAAATGCAGCGCCGATCACCACACAGGAGGTGTAATATGCAAGTTACCCGTATTATCCCTGATGTGCCAAGCTTTTTGACTGGTAGCCTGAGCTTTGATGCTTGGTCTATCTTATTTCTGGTTGGGCAGTCACTGGTTATCTTCTTAGTCGTGGTATTGGTTGCGGCAATGATGATTATCTATGAGCGCCGTATGTTGGCCTTATGGCAAGATCGTTATGGTCCAAACCGTGTGGGTCCATTTGGTTCACTACAGCTGGTTGCTGATATGCTCAAAATCTTCTTCAAAGAAGATTGGACACCGAACTTTACCGATAAGTTTATGTTTACATTGGCACCTGCGGTCGCGATGTTTACTGCATTGGCCTCATTTGCCATTATTCCTATTTCTCCAACGCTAGGCGTGGTTGATTGGGATATTGGTATTTTGTTCTTCTTTGCCATGGCTGGTATTGCTGTTTATGCAGTAATGTTCGGTGGTTGGGCCTCTGCTAATAAATTCTCGTTACTTGGTGGTTTGCGCTCTGCTGCGCAGACTATTAGTTATGAAGTGTTTTTAGGTTTGTCGCTGATGGGCGTGGTCGCACTGACAGGTTCGTTTAATTTGCGCGCCATTGTCGAAGCGCAAGCGGACGGCTGGTATATCATCCCGCAGTTTTTTGGGTTTTTGACCTTTGTAGTGGCTGGTGTAGCCGTTACGCATAGGCATCCATTTGACCAACCAGAAGCAGAGCAAGAGCTGGCTGAAGGCTATCATGTCGAATATTCTGGTATGAAGTTTGGTATGTTCTTTATCGGCGAGTATGTCAATGTTGTCTTGATTTCTGCGTTGATGACTTGCTTGTTCTTTGGCGGTTGGTTGGCACCTTTTAATTTAGATATTCCATTTATTCCACCAGCTTTTTGGTTCATGATTAAAACGCTGTTCTTTATGACCATGTTTGTTTTGGCTCGAGGCTCACTCATGCGTCCGCGTTATGATCAGGTGATGAATTTTGGCTGGAAAGTATGTCTGCCTGTAACGCTAATCAATTTATTGATTACTGCTGCGGTCATTTTGATCTTTTCCCCAACGTTGTAATCATCACTAGCCATCACTGATGAACTAGGGTAAAGCTGATAAGGATAAGAATCCCATGTTTACTACCATAAAAAAGACCGTCATTGGTATATTTACCATTGTCCGCAGCATGTGGATGGTCAACAGTCATGCACTCAGGCCACGCGACACCATCCTTTATCCTGAAGAGCCGGTACCTGTACCGCCGCGTTTTCGTGGACGTATTGTCCTAACGCGTGATCCCGATGGAGACGAGCGCTGTGTCGCTTGTAACTTGTGTGCGGTGGCATGTCCGGTAGGGTGTATCTCATTACAAAAAGCCGAGCGTGAAGATGGACGCTGGTATCCAGAGTTTTTCCGTATCAATTTCTCACGCTGTATTTTTTGTGGACTGTGTGAAGAAGCCTGTCCAACGACAGCCATTCAAATGACCCCAGATTTTGAGCTGGGTGAATATAAGCGCCAAGATTTGGTCTATGAAAAAGAGCATTTGCTCATTTCAGGACCAGGTAAATACCCTGATTATAACTATTATCGTGTGACAGGTATGGCGGTAGCGGACAAACCAAAAGGCGCAGCACAAAACGAGTCTGCACCTATTGATCTAAGGAGCTTGCTACCATGATGAATATTTTGAACCATCCTGAACTGGCTGGGTTTTATTCACTTGCTGCAGTGGCAATATTTGCCAGTTTGCGCGTAGTGACTCAGGCCAATCCAGTGCATGCTATCTTATCGATGATTGTGTCATTATTGGCAATCGCAGGGATATTTTTTGTACTAGGTGCGCCATTTGCTGGTGCGCTAGAGATCGTTGTCTATGCAGGTGCCATTATGGTGCTATTTGTCTTTGTCATTATGATGCTTAATTTGGGCATGAGTAATGACGAGCGCGAAGAGCGTTGGCTGGATGCAGGCACTTGGGCGATACCGACAGGGTTGACGATAATCATTGCAGTTGTGCTATACGCGATGATTGGTCTCAACCATGATGAAGCGGTTATGATGGGTGGCACGACTATCTCTGCCAAAGCAGTAGGTACGGTGTTATTTACCAAATACATTATGCTGGTCGAAGTAGCAGCGTTGCTATTACTAGCAGCTTTAGTTGCTGCCTATCATCTGGGTAAAGAGTCGATTGATGAAGAGGTCGTCAGTCACGCGAGCCAAGACTTTCAACCAAGCGTGGGTAGTATCAAGCAATACGATAACGATAGCGTCCATACAGAGTATGACGCCGTAAAAATGGCTAAGCCCTACGAATATAAAGATGTTGACCCGCATGACTATGTAGGTATGAAAACAGGTGCGAACCAAGTCACGCGCAAGGAGTCAGACTAATGGTACTAGCAGCAAGCGTGGCACAAGATGTGTCAAACGTGCCGTTTGCCCACGAGGTGGCAGGCTTAGTACAGCCAGTTGCTGAGGCGCAAAATGTACTGGGTATGATACCCATGAGCCATGGACTGATTTTGGCAGGTATTTTATTTGCTATCGGTCTGTGCGGCGTCATGGTACGACGTAACTTCTTATTTATGCTAATGAGTCTTGAGATCATGATGAACGCGGCAGCACTAGCATTTGTAGTGGCAGGTAGTCGTTGGGTCGATCCAGACGGACAGATTATGTTTATCTTTATTTTGACGTTGGCTGCGGCTGAAGCGTCAATTGGTCTGGCAATATTATTGCGGTTTTATCATCAGCGTGGGCATCTCGATGTCGATAGCGCCAATGAGATGAAAGGATGATGTCATGAGTTTATTACCATTAACCTTTATATTCCCGCTCATTGGCTTTTTGATTTTAGCCTTTATGCGCGACAAATTATCAGAGACGGTCGCAGCGATTGTTGGCGTTGGTAGCATGCTGTTATCAGCACTATGCACGCTAGTCGTTAGCTATACTTTTTTGACCACCAATCCAGCAGGGACGGTAGTAGAGATTCCGCTGTGGACATGGTTCCAAGTTGGTGACTTTGCTCCACACTTCGGCTTGAGCTTTGATGGTCTAGCATTGACCATGACTGGTGTCATCACTGGGATTGGCTTTTTGATTCATCTGTTTGCCGCTTGGTACATGAAGGGTGACACTGGCTTTGCCCGTTTCTTTAGCTATATGAACTTGTTCGTGGCCAGTATGTTGTTACTGGTGCTAGCAGATGACTTATTTCTGCTATATCTCGGCTGGGAAGGCGTTGGTATCTGTTCGTATTTATTGATTGGTTATTATTACCATGATAGAGCCAATGGTCGCGCTGCTATGAAAGCCTTTACCGTCACACGTGTCGGTGATGTGTTCTTAGCTTTTGGTTTGTTTTTATTATTCCGCGAATTCGGTACGCTTAATATTCAAGAAATTATTACGCGTGCGCCAGAAGTGTTTGATATCAACAATCCAACGATGATGCTGACGACGATGATGTTGGTCGGCGGCGCGATGGGTAAATCAGCGCAGTTGCCACTACACACATGGCTCGCTGATGCGATGGCAGGTCCAACACCAGTATCAGCCCTTATTCACGCAGCAACGATGGTCACGGCAGGCGTTTATTTGATTGCCCGTTTACATCCATTGTTTGAGCTAACGCCAGGTATCTTATTGTATTGGGTAGGGGGTGTAGGGGCATTGACGTTAGTCGTTGCTGGGTTCTGTGCGCTGGCGCAAACTGATATTAAACGTATTCTTGCCTATTCAACCATGAGCCAAATTGGCTATATGTTCTTAGCGCTCGGCGTGGGTGCTTGGCAAGGGGCGATCTTCCATCTGATGACGCATGCTTTCTTTAAAGCGCTACTGTTCTTATCATCAGGTGCGGTCATCCTTGCAGTACACCATGAGCAAGATATCTTTAAGATGGGCGGCTTACGTAAAAAGATACCATTGGTATTTTGGTGTTATATCGTTGGTGGCGGTGCACTTGCAGCGATACCTTGGGTCACCGTTGGTTTTTATTCTAAAGAAGCGATTCTTTGGGAGACCTATGCAACTGGTCACATGGTCTTATTTTATATGGGTGTATTCGGTGCTTTCTTAACGGCACTTTATACGTTCCGTATGATTTGGATTGTGTTTTTTGGCGAAGAAAAAACGCCTGCGCACAAGTTGTCAGGGATATCTTATTGGTTGCCGCTGACTGTATTGCTGGTGCTATCAACTGCGGTTGGCGCATTGATTACGCCACCATTGCAAGGGGTGCTGCCAGAGAGCGTTGGTCATTTATTAGAAGTTGCTGGTCAAGCGCATGCCAAGCACACCGCAGAGTATATCGCGATGGGTGCAATGGCGGCAGGTTTGATATTGGCGGCACTATTATATGTCGTGGATAAAGGTCGTCTACTCACCAGCTTTAAGCGCTCACGTATTGGTGGGGCGCTATATCACTGGTGCTATCACGGTCTAGGCTTTGACGCGCTATACGATATAATTTTTGTAAAACCCTTTTTGTTCATCGGCCGCTTATTTAAAGCCGATCCTGTTGATAAAACGTGGCTTTTATTACCTAAGCTGGCTTCAGCAGGTAATAAGATATTGTCTGCGACGCAAACAGGGTCACTTCGAGGCTACGCTACAAGCTTTGGCTTGGGTATTGCTGTATTGCTGGTGCTGGTAATGATGACGGTGGTATAAGATGATAGAGTTACAACAAACGTGGATGCTACCAGCATTGATTGCGATTCCGTTTATTGCAGGATTGCTATGTTGGTTGGTAGAGCGAGTTAATAAACGTCTGCCGCGCTGGATTGCTTTAATCGGTATGACGTTGACCTTTGTATTGTCACTGGTACTGTGGCAATACGGTGATTTTGGCGGTATGAGCAAGCAGGTGATTGCACCAGATTCGGCTGTGCCTTGGGTCGCTGAATTTAGTGTGCCGTGGATACCGACTTTTGGTATTAGCTTTCATTTAGCCTTAGATGGCTTGTCGCTCATGATGGTGGCCTTAACTGGTCTACTGGGTATTGCAGCGGTTGCCTGTTCGTGGAATGAGATTCAACGTCGTGTTGGTTTCTTCCATCTGAACTTGCTATGGAGCTTGGGCGGTGTCATCGGTGTTTTCTTAGCCATTGATCTGTTTTTGTTCTTCTTCTTTTGGGAGATGATGCTGGTTCCTATCTATTTCTTGATCGCCATTTGGGGTCATGATGTGGTCGGTGGCAAGACCAAAGAATACGCGGCAACCAAGTTCTTTATCTATACCCAAGCGTCTGGGCTTATCATGCTCATTGGCATATTGGTATTGGTCATTATCAGCTATGCGCAAAAAGGTGTGGTCAGCTTTAATTACAATGATTTGCTCGGTACGTCGCTCGGCGGTTGGGAATACCCCATCATGCTATGCTTCTTTATTGGCTTTGCGGTCAAGCTGCCGATTGTTCCTTTTCACGGCTGGCTACCTGACGCGCATGCGCAGGCACCAACGGCTGGTTCGGTTGATTTGGCAGGGGTACTGATTAAGACGGCTGCTTATGGTTTGATTCGTTTTGTCTTACCGTTATTCCCAGCAGCATCACAAGATTTTGCGCCGATTGCGATGACTTTAGGTACGATTGGCATCTTCTATGGTGCTTGGTTGGCCTTTATGCAAACCGATATGAAGCGTTTGCTGGCTTATACCAGTATCTCGCACATGGGTTTTGTGGTCTTGGCAATCTATGCTGGCAGCTTACTCAGCTTGCAAGGTTTGATGATTCAGATGTTAGCGCACGGCTTAAGTTCGGCAGCATTGTTCATCATGGCAGGGCAGTTATACGAGCGTCTGCATACTCGTGATTTAACCTTGATGGGCGGCATGTGGGGACAATTCCGCTACTATGCACCCATACTGATGTTCTTCTGTGCCGCCTTATTGGGTATACCAGGTACAGGGAACTTCATCGGTGAGTTCATGATTTTATTAGGTGCATTTGCCCAGTATCCCGTGTTTGTGGTATTAGCCACTTTCAGCTTGGTATTGGCAGGATTGTACTCGCTGATCTTGATCCATCGTGCATTATTTGGTACCAATAATATTGAAGCATTGGCCATGCGCGAGACCAAGTCACACGGTTTGCCGAACCGCAAATTAAAAGATTTAGGCAAACGTGAGCTGTCGTTATTACTGATGTTGGCCGCTGGTTTGGTCTGGCTCGGACTGTATCCACAGCCGTTCCTTGATACCTCAAGCCACGCTATGCAGTGGATCAATAATGCTTATATATATAGTCAAGTGACACAAGTAGATGCATCACAGCTGCTTGATGCAATGGAGGCACGTTAAGTCATGAATGAATTTACGATGAATGATTTGATGGGACTGATGCCTTATGCACCGATCATTGCCGTCGTCATTACGGTATTGCTGGTAATGATCGCCATCACCATTAAACGCTCACATATTGTGACGGGTACTATTACGGTCGTCGGCCTAAACATTGCTCTGTTTACTTTAATTGGGCAAATGGCAGGCATAATCACCAGTGGCTCGGAGTTACCAATCGCTGAACAGCTTTTTGTGATTGATAACTTCGCGCAGTTCAATATGGTGGTAATACTGATCTGTGCGCTGGCTTGTTGTACTTTATCTTACGCCTATTTGGCCGATTTTAAAGACAATAAAGATGAGTTGTACTTGCTGATGCTGCTATCGACCACGGGCGCGCTGCTCATGGTGTGTGCTCAGCATATGGCATCGTTCTTTATGAGCTTAGAGCTGCTCTCAGTACCATTGTACGGTCTGCTGTCTTATACTTACATGCGCAACCGCTCGCTGGAGTCAGGACTTAAATATCTGGTACTGTCAGCGACGGCATCGGCCACCTTGCTGATGGGCATGGCTTTTATCTATGCACAAGTTGGCTCATTGGCTTTCAAGCCGATTAGCATCATGCTGGTCGATGTATTTGAGTCGCCATTATTAATACTTGGCGCGGCAATGATGATGTTCGGCATTGCCTTTAAACTGTCAGCAGCACCATTTCATATGTGGACACCCGATGTTTACGAAGGCGCACCTGCACCTATCGCGACTTTTTTAGCCTCAGTATCCAAAGTTGCTATGATGGCATTGGCGGTTCGATTCTTAATCGATACCTCTTTATTGGCGCTGCCGTCGGTGCAAATGCTATTGATGGTCATGGCGACCTTATCGATTTTGGCAGGTAACTTGTTGGCGGTTCGTCAAACCAGCCTCAAACGTCTATTGGGTTATTCTTCAATTGCGCATATGGGTTATGTGCTGATCGTGATCGTCAGTATTGGTTCAGCCGCAGATAGTATCTCTAGCATGTATATGGCGGTTTATGCCTTTACCTCTATCGGTGCCTTTGGTGTCGTGACCTTGATGTCGAGCCCTTATCGCTTGGCTGGTGAAGCGGATGAGCTGACCCACTATCAAGGACTGTTTTGGCGTCGTCCAGTGTTGACTGCTGTCATGACCATTATGATGTTGTCATTGGCTGGTATTCCACTAACGGCAGGCTTTATCACTAAGTTATTTGCCATATTAGCTGCTGTACAAGGAGCCAATTGGTTCTTAGCAGCGATGATTATCTTAGGTAGTGCGATTGGCTTATTCTATTACTTACGTGTCTTACTTACGCTTTTCAAACGTCCTAAGCAATTCATTGAGTTTGATGTTTCTGGACAATGGGGTATTCGCACCGGTGGTATTATGGTGATTGCAGTGACTGCGATGATAGTCTTCTTTGGTATCTTGCCGAACACGCTGATTGAATGGGCAAGTCTGGCGCGTATATGGTAATACCATTATAAATATAAGATAAGTCGCCGTATTTGTATGGTGCTGCTTATCTGCTGTTACGGTTAGAAAACCCAGATGCGCCAGCTTTATGATAAGCTTGGCGCATCTTTTTTTATTGTTTAAATTCTTATAAAAATAAATTTAATAAAGTATAAGTGACGAATGATTATGAGTGACAATATCCAAACCGTAACTGTTCTGAGTAAGACTACTTGGACACCAAATCTGTTTAGCTTTACGGTCAGCCGTCCTGCCAGCTTTAAATTTACAGCGGGGCAATTTGTACGTTTGGGTGTCAACCCGAGTCAATTACATTATTATCAGCAGCAAGATGAGGCCTCTAGCGACGTATCTGATGCTGCATTGAATGAAGATATCTTTCGTGCTTATTCGATTATCTCCTCTCCCTTTGACGAGGTGTTAGAGTTTTTCTCTATCGTCATTCCTGATGGTGCGTTTACTTCGCAGCTGCAACATTTACAAGTGGGCGATGAGCTATTGCTCAATACGATGCCGTTTGGTTTTTTAACCTTAGCGCGTTATCAAAAACCATTGCCCAAAGATTTATGGCTGCTCGCAACAGGTACTGGCCTCGCACCGTTTTTATCCATGCTACAAGACTTGCAAACATGGCAGGATTACGAGCACATTGTATTAGCCTATAGCGCGCGGTCGATAGAAGAGCTGGCTTATGTGGATAAGATAGAAAGTCTACAAGAAGACTTTGGCACGTTAGTAGATAATCCAGCCAAATTAATCTTCATTCCTATTGTTACTCGTGAGCCAGTTGAGGGCGCACTGGCAGAGCGTCTACCAAAACTGCTATTAGACGGTACGTTACAAGAACGGGCAGGTATAGCGTTAGACACTGATAGCACGCATGTCATGCTGTGCGGCAATCCAGACATGGTAGAGGATACCAAAGAGACGCTAAAGTCATTAGGGTTGGTGATGAATCGTCGCGGTGAGGGTAATATTGCGGTAGAAAACTACTGGTAGTCGTCTTATCTCTTTACGCTAATGACAATTGGCTCGATAAAAACAAAAACGCTGACTCTTAAAAGACCTTAGTCTCCAAGAATCAGCGTTTTTTATGAGCTAAAAGTATAGTCAGTGAAAAGTAATATCGATACATCATGCACTGCTGATGTCAATTTTTCTTGCTTGCTGTGCCTGTACAGACAGAGGCGACAAAAAATTGATATCAGCAATACCGTCGCGTTGTTAGGATATTTTGACTATAGTGGGTTCTAAACTTGACTCGGTTCGGTAGCATCATCAATCGGGTTGATTGGACCTTGCATGAGTTCAGGCTCATCATCGTCGCCAATGATGTCCTCGTTGCTGCTTGCTGCCAATAGATCGCGATAATTGATTTGCGTTTTCAAAATCATTTGCTCTTCTTCAATTTCGCCATAATTCACTTGTACCTTATGCAAAGCACTCATGATTTTTTTGTTCTTTTTTAGCCAGCGATTGATATCAAGATAAATAACTTCATCTTTTGCGCGCGCGATATTGATATAAGACAAAATAAAACCTAAAGGATCTTTTTTTAGGATGCGATGGTAGAACCAAATGAACAGCTTGACGCCTTGACGTTTGATAAATGACTCACAGCGTAAGTTAAGCACATCGGTATAAGTTTGTTGCCCAAATACAAAGCGCTGTACATTACGATCAAGTTGCACATGAACCAAACTGAAATTACTGGCGATTTCTACATAAATACCGGCTACGTTGATGGTGCAGTATAAGCGAAACCAATCATCATGCATCTCAACACGCAGCTCTAAAATAGCTTTGACATTGTCGGTCACGAACTTTTGCAGAGCATCATTGACATAGCTCTGAGCGACTGGCAGAGACAGCTCATCTTCAAGTTTATCAGTCGTTCTATCATATAGGTTCTTGATGGTTTGGGTTATGCGATCCCAACCATCGCTGAATGACTCGTCAAAACGATAGCCGATACTATCGAAAAAGTCATCAAAACTGTCTGAATTATTCACGTTATCAAAATCACTCAAACTTATTATCCTTATAAATATAGGGCAGCAACATCAAAGGCGACGCAAAGAATCGTTTATGAAGTATGGATGGTCAATGATGGTTTTTTAGTTGTCAGGCATACTAATAGTAATCAAAAAACACGACGCCATGGAACTTGCTTGGTTACAGCATTTTTTACTAAGCTCGCCGAGTGCTAGGTATTGCCTTAGCAAACACAAATGAAAAAGTCATGCTTGATAGGGTAATATCTAATAGTTGATAATGTTGTCATTAGAAACAGTATATAACAAAACAGAAGCATGCAAAATGAACACATGCGTTTTGTCGGTATTCATTTGATAAGCATACTTAACATCAATGAACCAATCACATAATCTTGTGAGGTTATTTTTGCTATGCGACTAGGGTGTGTTGATAACCTTAGTACCGCGAAATGATGCATAGGTGGCATAAGGTTGGTCAGCCACGGTTATGCTAGCGACATAATTATATGTCATGTTATGATAGCGCCGACATGTGCCACAGATAACGCGCCTTAATTTTATTCAGCGTATTGTCTGCTGCTTTTACACTTATAAGCTCATATCCAGAAGCTGAGACCAATTGTGGCCTATATTAAAGACTCACAAAGCTACCACTTTTCAGCGCAAGCACCCAAGCGTGATATTAGTTTGCCTGTTGCTATTGCCATCGCGGTAGCCGTGCATGCGTTGATTATTTTTGGTATTAGCTTTTCTATGGGCAAAGATCCTGCAGCGATGATGCAAGATGTGGCTAAGGCGCTAGCCGATAATATGCAGCCAAATGAAGATGCCCATTTTATTGCCAATGCTTCACAAGAGGGTGGTGGTACGGTACGTGAGCTTTTGAGGCAAGAGACCGATCAGAGCAGTCCATTGTCTGCTGAGCAAATGAGCGAAACCCAAGACGTGATCAGTTTGCAGCGTCAAGTTCGCCAGCAACGCTATCAAGAGAGCTATCTGCGTACCACGCTAAGCTGGCGACAGGCTACGGTAGAGTCTGATAATGACAGTAAGCAAGTAAAAGATGATCTGATGGCGCAAGAAGAGCGACTGCGTAAGCAAATTGCCACCCTAGAGGCGCAACTGTCTCAGCGTCAGCAGCTCTATGCAACCAAGTCGAAAGTAGTGACGGTCGATAGTAATTCAACGACGCGTGGTGCAGCCGCTGACTATATCAATACTTTTCGTGAACACGTCGAGCGCGTTGGTAATTTACAATATCCTGCTCAAGCGCGTGCGCAAGGTATCACGGGTGAAGTGCGCCTCATGGTCATTATCAGTCATGATGGTAATATTAAAGCCATTCGCCTGCTTGAAAGCTCAGATTCTACGATATTGGACGAAGCTGCTAAGCAGTCAGTACGGCAAGCAGCGCCCTTTGGTAAGTTCACTAAAGACATGCATGATATAGTCGAGTTGCGTTTGATACGTACCTACCGTTATAGTGACAAAGTAGATGTGACTTATTAGGATAACAAGTTAAGATAACAAGAATCAGTTCGAATCCCTAATAGCAGACACCCAAATTCGTAAAATACAGCGATAGAATAAAGAGTCATTATGGAATTTTTAGGTTTTACAATAGATGTGGCCACGCTAACCAGCACTGCAATAGAGTTAGTCATCAAAGTGGCTTTGGCAATACTCATATTCATCATCGGACGCTGGCTGGCCAAAAAGGCGGTCGCTTTCTCTAATCGTCTTATGATGCGTAGCCATCTAGACGAGACAGTCGCCGGCTTTTTGAGCCGTCTGTTGTATGGAGTATTACTGGTCGTGATTACCTTGGCTGCGCTAAGCAAAGTTGGCGTGCAAACCACATCAGTTGTCGCTATCTTGGGTGGTGCCGCCGTTGCCATTGGTCTGTCACTAAAGGATCAGCTATCGAACTTTGCCGCTGGTATTATGATTGTGACTTTTCGCCCGTTTGTACGCGGTGACTATGTCCAGATCAGCAGTTATACCGGCACGGTGACTGAGATTAGCTTGGTCAATACCCATTTAACGACCATTAACAATCACGATATCATCATTCCTAATAGCGATATCACAACGTCAGCCGTTGTCAACTATACCGCGCTACCCAATCGCCGCGTCGATATTACGGTTGGTATTGGCTACGATGCCGATATAAAAACTGCCAAAGAGGTGATGCTAAGCCTCGCAAGAAACAATGCATTGGCGTTTACTGATCCTGAGCCTATCGTACGAGTGACCAATTTGGGTGATAATTCAGTGGATTTAACCTTAAACGTTTGGACGACCAATGCTGACTGGTGGTCGATGCAATGCGAGCTACTAGAGCAGTTCAAACATGCGCTCGATGACGAAAAAATTGAGATTCCATTCCCGCAGCGCAGTGTCCATGTTAAAGGCTTAGATCACATGATTAATCAGATGGGGCAAGCGCAGAAACTGCCATTGGCTAAAGACTAGTTCATAAAGCTCTAGTGAGTAAAAGCGCATACATTTAAATATAGGGATTTGGTAGGTTCAAGCCTGCCAAAATCTCAATCTCAAAGCTTTCCATCTCATCTTGCTCGGCTTGCCCAAGCTCATGATCAAACCCTAATAAGTGCAGTACACCATGTATCAATAGGTGACTAATATGCTGCGCGACGGTTTTGTCTTGCTCGGCGGCCTCACGTACCATGACCTCATGACAAATGATTAACTCACCCAGTGGCAGCATTGGCATCAGCTCAATAATGGCAGCTGGCATATCGCTTGGGTAGGATAAAATATTAGTCGCATAATCTTTGCCACGCGCTTCCAAATTCAATTCGCGTCCTTCTGTCTCATCCGTAATATATATATCGAGTGCTTTTGGCTTCTCTTGCCATTGCTCAGAGTCAATATCTGCAAAGTAAGGCAGAGTCATACCAGTGTTAATACGTTCATCGATATAATTCAAAGTTGCCATTATGACTGGTAACAGATTATCTGCACTATAAAATCGATCAATCAAATTATCATCAATACTGTCAATCGCGCTGACATTGAGATCTACGCTGGTCAGATTATTTGCAGCTGTTTCAGTCATACTATTATCATTAGCTTGGTTCATTTTTCTATCCTTTAAAAAACAACACGCCCTAATAAAAAACCGAACTACTGTCTTTAGTAATTCGGTTTTCATTGTTTTGAAAGCTAATGTTTTGAAACCTAATGTTTTAAAGCTCAACGTTTTAAAGCTTAACGTTTTAAAGCTTAACGTTTTAAAGCTTAACGTTTTAAAGCTTAACGTTTTAAAGCTTAACGTTTCATTACGGCTACAATTTATCAGCTATAGCTTCTCACTTATAACTTAGCAGCCGCGTTGCTGATCGCTTGTCTACGCTCTTGCTCAGCTAAGCGTTCTTGTTTGCGCTTTTCTTCTAGGATCAATTGCTCAGTGTCAAATACTTCATAAGCTTCAACGATTTGTTGTACCAATTGATGGCGTACCACATCTTTTGAATCGAATTTAGTGATATGAATCTCTTCGATACCGCTTAAAATTTCGAGTGCTTGGGTCAGTCCTGATTTGGTACCGCGTGGCAAATCGACCTGAGTAATGTCACCAGTGATGACCGCACGTGAGCCAAAGCCTAAGCGTGTCAAAAACATTTTCATCTGCTCAGGTGTGGTGTTCTGTGCTTCATCCAAAATAACAAACGAGTTGTTCAAGGTACGACCACGCATATAAGCAAGTGGTGCAACTTCAATGATTTGCTTTTCAATCATTTTGCCAACTTTTTCAAAGCCAAGCATCTCGTATAACGCATCGTATAACGGGCGTAAGTAGGGATCGATTTTTTGTGACAAGTCACCCGGTAAAAAGCCTAGCTTTTCGCCTGCTTCTACCGCAGGGCGCACCAATAAAATACGCTCAATCTCATTACGCTCTATCATATCGACCGCACAGGCAACAGCAAGATACGTCTTACCCGTACCCGCAGGCCCAATACCAAACGAGACATCAGAGCTTAAGACGTTTTTCACATAACTTTGTTGATTGCCACCGCGCGGAATGATTTTACCTTTGCGCGTGCGCAAGCTGATCGGGGTAAACTCACTAGCGGTTTCTGAATTTTTCTCATTTTCTTCAGCAGTAGCTTGCTCATCTGCCTCGTTATCTTGATCGCGCGCGATGCTTGACTGGATAATGAGGTGCAGCTCTTCTGCGCTAATATCTTTTGAGTTTTGAGCTTCATCGACCATTTTATAAATGATACGTTCGCCACGCTCAACGCCAGTGATATCACCACTCAAGCAAAAATCCCCTTGGCGTTGGCTGATTTTGATATCGAGGCGTTCTTGGATATATTTCATGTGGTTGTTATATTCACCAAGCACGGTCTTGAGCTGTGCTGGGGTCAATGATTCGAACTTTATACGGCGGCTCATGGAATCAGTCAATCGATTATCCTTATATTGGTAGCCCGATGCTATTGCTATTTATTGATAGAAGCATGGGTGTAATAGATAAAATAGTCAGTAACACTTTTAGAGAGTAGAGACAACAATGACGGTAAAATTATTATGTAGTTTATCGATAGTAACAAGTGAATGGCCTTCCTTTATTATGGTAGATAGATTTTAAAATTCAAGCCATAGATGGCATGGACAGCCTTGTTTTTGTATGGCGATTGCAACCGCTGTGCCAATATTTTGCAAGCACTGCCGTTTAAGCTGATTAACTTTGTGCCTCAAGTAAGCTGGCACTGTTATTTTAGATATTCGATGCTTTTTGTACACGCTGTCTATACCGTCAAGAGCACTGAATGACGGACAATTTGTGGTAATCTATCAGCCATATCATCACTATTTACATCGCTGTCTAAATAGCAAACTTAATACTGAGCTTCACCTCTTAATAGAACGATGGCGTTTGTATATAGAATAATACAACTTCTATAATAATAAAATTTTTGAGAGTTTATCAATAACTCGTTTTTGCTGATGACGGATAGCCAGCCAGCATACCAAACAGATCACAATAGGAATAATCATGATGCAAAATACGGATTCAAACTTATCGAATGCCAAAAACAAATTTGGCAATAAAAAGGCAGTCACTGACCAGAACGTTCTTATCGTTGGCGGTGGGCACGTGGGTTTGTCTTTTGCGTTGCTACTAGCGCATCATGGTATCGCCAGTACTTTGCTCGAAAAGATGGGCTATCCAACCATTAGTCCAAATGATGACAGTAATCGAAGCCATTATTTAGACAGCCGCAATACGGCACTATCACGGCGTACGGTACAGATTTACCAAGAGATAGGTCTATGGGATGAGCTGCAAAGTCATGCTTGTCGCATTGATGCAGTTCAAATCAGTGAACAAGGGAGTTTTGGACGCGCGCAGCTGAATAAAGACGAAGAAAAAGTAGAGTCATTTGGTCAAGTCATGGAAAATGCTTGGCTGGGACGTAAGCTATTGCTTGCCGCTCAGCAAGAGCCGCTCATTGCCTTAATTGATCATGCGAATGTCACGGCAGTTGCGCAGCAAAACGACATGGTGACGTTGAGCTTTAGCTACTATGGTAAAGAGGAGCATGAGCAGCAGTTGCAAGCTAGCGTCTTGGTCGCTTGTGATGGTCGCGACTCTACGGTGCGTCAGCTATTGAATATCGGCACGACGACTTATGATTATCAGCAAACCGCTATCGTCGGCGTGGTAGAGACTGACAAACCACACGGGCATGTCGCGATTGAGCGTTTTAGCCCAGCAGGGCCACTGGCGGTATTACCATTGACAGATCCAGACGGCGATGGCAATGATGAGTATCAAACAGGTTATAGACGCTCGGTGGTTTGGGTCTGCCCAACAGGTGAAGAAACCAAGTATCTAGAGGATGATGCACACTTTTTACAGACCCTACAGCAAGCCTTTGGTGAGCGTGCTGGCACGTTTGTCACGGCTGGTCGTCGCGGTGCTTATCCACTAACACGAGTATTGGCAGACAAACAAGTCGATGGTCGCTGTGTGGTTATGGGCAATGCGGCACATACGTTGCATCCTGTCGCCGGTCAAGGATTTAATCTCTGTATGCGTGATGCCCATGTGCTGGCGCAGATGATGAGTACGCAAGTGCTAAAAGGCGCAGACATTGGCGATACGCAACTGTTAAAACGCTATGAAAAGGCACGTCAAACCGATCAAAAACGCGTCATTCGCTTCTGTGATGCCGTGGTACATGGCTTTACGCATCCTAACCCCGCCATTAAGCTGGCACGCAATGTGGCCTTGGTTGCCTTTGATAAACTGCCCAATATTAAGCCACTAATCGCCAATTATGCGATGGGACTAAAGTCGTAGTTTGTCACATTGCGTTATATCAATGGTCTATACCAATGTTCTATACGATGGCACTTAAATGTAGGAATAACTTATGAAAAATAATCATACGCTGATTATCGGTAGCGGTATTGTTGGGGCGACATTAGCGTTAAAGCTGGCGCAAGCAAAAATGCCCGTGACGTTGATTGATGCACGTCCTGAACGTGATGAGTCAGAGTGGCAAGACATATTGAAGCAACGCGACGCTCGCGTTTA
The DNA here is from genome assembly GCF_000247495.1 of Psychrobacter sp. PAMC 21119. Lineage (NCBI taxonomy): Bacteria > Pseudomonadati > Pseudomonadota > Gammaproteobacteria > Moraxellales > Moraxellaceae > Psychrobacter > Psychrobacter sp. PAMC 21119. The sequence goes on from NZ_AHVZ01000017.1 coordinate 78,803, forward strand.
TGCACTGAGCGTGGCCAGTATTAACTTGCTCAACGATGTCGGCGCGTGGCAAAAAATTGCTGCCTCTGAGCGTAAAGCGGACTACTCACAAATGCAGGTGTGGCAACTGAACGGTATGGGCGAGCTATTATTTGGCGATAGTGGTGATAATCATTCTAATACTACGCTACCGCAAATGCTTGGCAGCATGGTCGAGCCTGCCGTCATTGAACATGCGTTATGGCAGCGTTTATCTGAGGATGATGTCAGTGACTATCTAACCGTTATCGCTGGACATAAAGTTATCAATATGGATTGGCTGGGTACGCAGCAAGGCTACCGTGTGACGTTAGACGATCATACTGCTATAGCAGCGGCTCTGCTGGTTGGTGCTGATGGTCGTGGCTCATTTGTGCGTCAGCAAGCGGCGATTGGGCTGGATACACTCGATTATAATCAAACCGCGATTTGCTGTGCGATTCACACCGAAAAGCCGCATCAAGCAACCGCCCGTCAGGCGATGCTGCCCACAGGTACGCTGGCACTATTGCCGTTAGCGGATATCACTGATGCAGATAAAGCCAAGCCGCAACACTGGCAGTCGATCGTGTGGACATTGCCGCGCAATCAAGCATTGGCATTGATAGAGGAAGATGCGCGCGTTATTGCTGATAAATTGGCCGCTGCTAGTAACTATGAGCTAGGTGCTATCAGTCAGATTGAGTCAATTGCCAGTTTTCCATTGACTGCGCAACAAGCTAAAAGCTACGTCGCGGACAATTTAGTCTTGATCGGTGATGCCGCACATGGCGTGCATCCGCTGGCAGGTCAAGGGTTGAATTTAGGCATGCTCGATGTACAGACTTTAAGCGAGCAATTGTCACACGACTTTGCCCGTAGTGGTGGAACCAGTTGGGGCGGTAATCAAACGTTGCGTAGCTACGAGCGTTTGCGTCGTCCACATAATAGTTTAATGATGCATAGCTTTTCCGCGCTTAATTGGCTATTCGCAGGGTCGCTTGCACAGATGCGTCCTATTCAACAAATACGTAGCGAAGGTATGTATCGAGTCGGCAAAATTAAGCCGTTGATGAGACTGTTTGCTAAGCAGGCGAGTGGGGTTTGAGGTTTTGACTAAAATTATTAATTGAACTTTTTAACTAAACTAAGGATGGCGTATGAAGACTCAGTCATGGATGGCGATAGCCGTCGTAATAGCTAGTTTTATTTTAGCCTCCTGCCAATCTACACCTAAAAATAATACAATAGATAAAAATGTAGACAACACACCTAAAGTATTGATAGAGCCACTTGCAGATACAGACAATGACAGCGTGCCCGATGAACTTGATAACTGTCCTAATACTGCTGAAGGGGTCAAGGTTGATCCCTATGGTTGTCCAGTGGCGGTCAATTTGATTGGGTCACTAGTAATGGATATTCGAGTCTATTTCACCTCAGATAGCCCTACACTAACCAACGAAGCTTATTTAACTGAAGTACAAAAAGTCGCTGAAAAAACGCGTAACAACCCTAATTTAGTTACCATTTTATCAGGTCATATCTCCAAAGCTGAAAACCGTCAAGCCACTAACGCCACGCCTAATAATAGGCGCTTAGCGAGTAATCGTGTGAAATTAGTCAAAGATTATTTAGTAGAGCAAGGGATTGTTGCTGATAAAATTTTGGCGTTTGATTGCAGGGATAAAATTCAGCTTGGTATTAATAATGAAGGTGCTAATATTGAAACTGAAAAGCATGCTGCTGAAATGTCATTGTTGAATCAAAGAGTTTTTGGGGCGGTAATAGAAGCTGATAAAGCATACTCTAGGAATTACCCTGATGAGCAGCATTCTTTGAAGCATTATAAAGAAGTCTGTCAGCAGCTTTAGAAGAAATAATTTATGAATACGCTATTAAGAAGTACGTTTGTTGTTTTGATCAGCGCTTTAACACTATCCGCGTGTCAAACGGCTTATTTTTCTAAGCAAACAAGTCAAACTATCAACATGCCAACGGTTGTGGTTAATTTGGATAGTGATAGTGATAGTGACAGTGACAGTGATGGCGTGCATGATGATTTAGATCAATGTCCAAATACGACAGAAAACGTAGTAATAGACGAAAGAGGCTGTCCTGAGGTTATAAGTCTTATTGGTATGCCTCCAATGATGGAGTATCGTGCTTTTTTTACCAAGGACAGCAGTGAATTATTGCCACAGTATCATGATGAGCTTGATAGAGTAGCAGAACAGATGAATAACTATGATACAGCTACTATAAAAATTGAAGCTCATGTTTCAGAGGATGAGGTCAGTAAAGCTTCTACCTCAATTTTGCAATCGAACTCGCTGGCTAAGAGTCGAGCGCTCGTTGTTAAAAATTACCTAATTTTAAATCACAAAATTGAGCCTAGTCGTCTGACTACTCTCGATTGCGGTATTAAAGGTTCTATTGCACCTTCTGATACTGAGGAAAACAGATCTATGAATCGTAGAGTTTATAGCTTAGTAACCGATTCAAAAAACCACAAAGCTGATTATTATCAAAATGACCTAGGCTCAAACAGATGTATCGAGTTTTAAAGGTAAAATACAATGAAAATTAAATTAAGAAATACAATTCTAGTTTGGGTAAGCGCTTTGGTATTAACAGGCTGTCAAACCGCGGACTTGTCTAATCAAGCAACTCAAATTATTGATATACCAGTTGTTGAAGCTATTTTAGATAGCGATGGCGACGGATATTCTGATGATATAGACATGTGTCCGGGTACACCAATGAACATAGTAACAGATGAAAGGGGTTGTCCCTTTACTGGCATGGGGATAGGTCTAAAAATGGAATATCGTGCCTTTTTTGCCAAGGGTAGCAGTGAGCTATCGCCAGAGTATCAGCTTGAGCTTGATAAAGTAGCAGCAAAGCTGCAAGAGTACTATACGGCAACTATGCGTATTGAGGGGCATGCTTCAGCAGATGAAGTGGATGAAAAATCAGCTACAGTCTTACAACCAGATTCTTTATCAAGAAATAGGGCGCTTATTGTCAAAAACTATCTGATAATGCAGCATCAAATTGATCCTGATCGCTTGAGCACCGCTAGTTATGGTGCTGAACAACCTATCGCACCCTCTGACACTGAAGAAGGTAAGTCTATGAACCGCCGTGTTTATGGGGTAGCTATTGCAAACTTTGATACCGAAGAAGAGAGATCCATGAATCGCCGCGTTACTGGTATAGCTACGGAACCTCAAGAGTAATTATTTAATGGTCAATCAGCAGATTTTAGTTTAAAACAACTATCCAAAGGCAAACCCCATGCTCATTCCTAAATACTGGGCGCAATACAAACAGCGCTTTGAGTTATCAGAAACGGCTGATAACACGTCTGATACTTTTAATTCTAAACAAGCCACTATTAAACGTTATGGTTGGTCAGATGTCAGTCAAGCAGAAGCGCTAAGCCATGCTAAATCTCGCGTGAGTGAGGCGCATAACTGCTGGCTGGCAGGTGAAGATATCTTACGTCGTGAGCGCAGAGAAGAATATAACGCAAGCAACGGCATTCCCATTCGTGAAGAAATTATTTCAGAGCATGGTTTTTCGGAGAATGGCTTAATAGAAGGCAATTTAGAGAATAGATTGTCTGATACTCAGCTCATTGTGACGCGTAACAGTTACGGCGCACAGGTTGCTAACGTCGATAACATCGCAATCATTGATGTCGATAATAAAGACTTATTAGGTCATTTATATCCCGAACATTACAGCCCTAATGGTTTTATGCCTACTATACCCACTTATCAAAGTAAACCATCAAGCAAATTAAAAATTTGGGTTTTTATCCTTGTGTTTATTCTTATCGCCAGTGTCATCGCTTGGCTAGGATTATCTTGGTTGTGGCTATTGGCAGTTATGTTTGGCGTGACTGCTTATCTATGGCAACAGGCCAGCCAAAGAGACAAAGCCCGCGCACAAAAATATACCGATGATATCGCCTCATTACTGCCTTACATGACGGATTTAATCAAAAAACGTGTTGTCAATCATCCTACCGAACGCTTTCGTTTATATCAAACGCCAGCAGGATTTCGCATTATTGCCACACACGATACTATCGCGCCAAGTGATGAGTTGGTCGCGGAGTGGTTTGAGTATTTCCATGCGGATACCAATTATGTGCGTCTGAGTCAAATACAGCAGTGCTTTCGAGCGCGGCTCACTGCTAAGCCGTGGCGTATGAGTGAGGTTGAGGGTAAAAAACTGACTAAAGATATCCCTGCTAAAAACTTTTGGTTTGGCTCTGACAATATCGATGTAGATAGTAGCATTGAGCAACGTCAAGATGAGTTAAAAGCGCGTAAACAGTGGATTGTTGACTATGATCGTTTTGCCCAAGGCTATCGTGCTTGTCATTATGTCGAGAGTTTTGCTGGCAAGGAAGCCAGTCATCAATTAGAGTCTGTAGCGATAAAGGCTTTTGTCGATTGGCATGATAGAGCTTGTCGAGTGGATAAAGCGTTACCGATGGCTTGATTGAAAATTATGTTTGCCTTTTATAGCTAGACTATCTATTGTTATCTACTTTATTGATTCAGAGTACCTTTCTAAAAACACCTAATAAGCCATCTAACGAGTTATACCATGAGTTCAGAAGTGACTACAGAAAAAACCAATATTTCTCAACTTGAGCAACAGTTTTTAAATGAACTGGACAGCAAGCTATGGAAAGCAGCAGATAAACTACGCAGCAGCCTTGATGCTGCAAACTACAAGCATATCGTGCTAGGCCTTATCTTTATTAAGTACGTTTCAGATGCCTTTGAGATGCGCCGAGATGAGCTAAAAGCGCTATTTGATAATAATGATGAAGATAATATCTATTACCTCGATCCTGAGTTTTATGACAGTGACGCTGAGTATCAGCAGGCGTTAGTCGATGAACTAGAAATTAGAGATTATTATAGTGAGAAAAATGTCTTTTGGGTGCCAAAGATGGCACGTTGGGATTTCATTAAGGAGACTGCTGCACTATCAATAGGCACAGTCCTAAAGTATGAATATCAAGGCGAAGCGGTTACTGAGGAGCAGGCGCAGATAATTCGAACACAACATCAAGCGCAAGCAGCAGATAGCAATGACAAAGATCCTATCAAAGTTATTAAACTAACCTCTGTTACATGGATTATTGACAATGCGATGGATGAGATCGAAAAAGCCAATAAAACACTTAAAAACGTATTAAATCGTATTGATAGATATCAGTTGCATAATGATAAGTTAAAGGGACTGATTGATAGTTTCTCTGATACCAGCTTTAACCAAACTGAGTATCAAGGACATACGCTAAATATCAATAGCAAAGATATATTAGGGCATATCTATGAGTATTTCTTAGGGCAGTTTGCTTTAGCAGAAGGTAAGCAAGGCGGACAGTATTATACGCCCAAAAGCATCGTCACTCTCATCGTTGAGATGCTCCAGCCCTATCAAGGACGTATATACGATCCGGCAATGGGTAGTGGCGGATTTTTTATCTCCAGTGATAAGTTCATCGCTCGTCATGCTGGTGAGAAGCAGTATAACGCCAGTGAGCAGCGCCGTCAGGTGTCCATCTATGGGCAGGAGAGTAATCCGACCACATGGAAGCTAGCAGCGATGAATTTGGCGATTCGCGGTATGGATTATGAGTTTGGTGAGCATGCTGATAGTTTCCTCAATGATCAGCATCCGGATCTGCGTGCGGATTTTGTTATGGCCAATCCACCGTTCAATATCAAGGACTGGTGGCATGAGAAGCTCGCTGATGATGCACGCTGGCAATATGGCACACCGCCTGAAGGCAATGCCAACTTTGCTTGGATTCAGCATATGCTTTATCACCTCGCACCGTCTGGTAGTATGGCGCTGCTATTAGCCAATGGCTCGATGAGTAGCCAAACTAGCGGTGAGGGCGATATTCGTCAAGCGCTCATTGAGGCGGACTTGGTCGAGTGTATCGTGGCGCTGCCGGGTCAGCTGTTTACCAATACTCAAATCCCAGCTTGTATCTGGTTCTTGAGTAAAGATAAAGCCAACGGCTTTGCCTATGACGTTCGTAAGCGTGATCGCCAAGGTGAGGTGCTATTTATCGATGCGCGTGACATCGGCTATATGAAAGATCGGGTATTGCGTGATTTCACCGATGAGGATATTGAGCGTATTACGAGCACTTTTCATAATTGGCAAGAAGGCAAAGCTGCCAAAGATGCTGATAAGGCTACAGACAGTAAAGGCTATAAAGATATCGCTGGATTTTGCTATAGCGCCAACCTTGAGGACATGCAAAAGCACGACTATGTGCTGACGCCGGGGCGTTATGTTGGTTCGCCTGAGGTTGAGGAAGATAGTGAACCGTTTGCGGATAAGATGACGCGCTTAACGGCAACATTGTCAGAGCAATTCGCGCAAAGTAGCGAGCTGGAGCAAGAGATCAAAAAGAATTTGGCGGGGTTGGGTTATGGGGTTTGATTGGACAGATTATACTTTATCCGAATTAGTAGAAATTTCATCAAGCAAAAGAATTAAGAGAGCTGAATATATTGACAAGGGTATTCCTTTTTTCCGTTCTAAAGAGATTATTGAAAGAAGTAAAGGCAATAACATATCAACTGAAATTTTCATAAGTAATGAAAGATTTAAGGAAATCAAAGCTAGACATGGCGCTCCAAACAAAGGTGATATACTTTTAACCTCTGTAGGAACCTTAGGGGTCGCTTATCAGGTAAAGGATAACGAAGTTTTTTACTTCAAAGACGGAAATTTGACTTGGTTTAGACATTTCAAAGATATGCTAAATCAGAACTATTTATATTGGTGGCTAACATCCCCTTTGACTCAACAAAAATTATATGAAGTGTCTATCGGATCTACTCAGAGAGCCTTGACAATATCAGCCTTACAGAAACTAAAAATTAACCTGCCTGATTTAAGCGTGCAGAGAGAAATTGTTAATCATTTGGAGAAAATCCATAACAAAATTCAACTCAACAACCAAATTAATCAAACCCTAGAAGCGATGGCGCAAGCAATCTTTAAAAGTTGGTTTGTGGATTTTGATCTGGTGCGTGCTAAACGTGAGATATTAAACAGCGGGGGCAGTATTGATGATGCCGAACGCGCAGCAATGTGTGTTATCAGTAGTAAAACTGATGAGCAATTAGATGAAATGGTAAAGTCTGAGTTTGCTGAGCTTCAACAAACGGCAAATTTATTTCCTAGTAAGTTAGTCGATAGTGAATTAGGAGAGATTCCAGAGGGGTGGGAAGTTAGTGTCTTATCCGAGATGATTAATATTACTGGTGGTGGTACGCCTAAACGTTCTGAAGAAGGTTATTGGGGTGGCGATATTCCTTGGTTTTCAATCAAAGACATTCCTAAAGAGAGTGATATATTTGTTACGAACACTGAAGAGTGTATTACTGAATTGGGATTAAAAAAGTCTTCTACTAAATTACTTGAGAAAGGTACGACCATTATTACTGCTAGAGGAACTGTAGGTAAGCTAGCCCTAACATCTCGTAAAATGTGTATCAACCAATCTTGTTATGGTATCACTGGAAAAGAAGTAGGAAAATTTTATAACTATTATAATCTAAAACTTGCTACCGATACCTTAAAGAAAAATGTACACGGTGCAGTATTTGATACGATTACCACCAAGACTTTTGATAGTTATAAGACTGTTAATCCTGATAAAGATATAAGCTCAAAATTTGAGATTCAAGTCGAACCGTTAATGCAAAAAATAGAAAGCAATCTTATTAAAAACCAAACTCTCGCTGAACTTCGCGATACGTTATTACCGAAGTTACTATTAGGGGAATTGGATGTGAGTGAGTTTCTGGAGGAGAATGAATGAGTGCAAATGACTTAGAATTCAAATATGCAGAAATTCCATTATGGAAACCTGATGATATTAAACAAAGCTTTGATGTTTTACCAAGTCATAATAGTGGAAGAATACCTGTCACTCGATTGGAGCATTGGCGGGAGTTCGATAAATTACTTGAACACGAATTTTTTAATAGGGCTGATATCGACTTAGTCTATAGAGGACACAGACGCTGTGATTGGAGCTTAATACCTACATTAGCAAGATTTGCCAAAGATGAGATCATCACTGAAGAGCTTGCTACTGCACAGTTATCACTATTTCGGAAAACAATCAGAGGTCGAATAATCGATCATTCATTATTTAACCCTGAAGACCAGTCTGAAATAGATGAGCTATGGTCAATTGGACAACATCATGAACTAATGACACCATTATTGGATTGGAGTTATTCACCTTATGTAGCTCTATTTTTTGCTTTTGCAGAACAGGATCGAAATGATGAAACAGACAACCCCTATAGAGCTATATATGTCCTAAACAAATCGTTTATAGACTATAACTCTGAAACAGATTTGAGAGTGATGGAACCTAGGAAGGATGATCATGGAAGACTGGTGAACCAAGCAGGTCTTTTTACTTTTTCTCCTTACGGTACAACTATAGAGAACAAGCTTACTGAAATTTTAAATAGTGAAGAATTTACAGAAAGTGAGTTGAAAGATGCCAGTACTGAAGAAGAGGCTTGTATCATTGCAAAATATATTTGTAAGATTTATGTCAAAAATGAAGATCAGCAATCGTGTTTGAAGCATCTAAGAAGAATGAATATCCATCATGCTAGTCTTTTCCCTGATCTGATTGGCGCAGCTAAATATTGTAATATAAATACAGCTGAAAAAGAATCTAATAAAAACAGAGTGTCTAAAGAGAGAGTAAACTATACGAATAATGTAGAAATAGAGTCATCAAATACTATTAAAAAAACAACCATTAGTGCTAAGAACGAGATAAGTATCAGTAATGAGCAAACTAAGAGTATCCATGATTTACTTGTGAAGCATTCGGTACGGGAGTTATCTGAAGAAAATATAGAAACACTATCTTTAAAGTTGACACATATACTAAAAGATAACTGGGTTGTAGATTGGCAAGAAAGACAAAGCATTATGGCTAGAATTAGAAATAATGTAAGAGTAGTGCTTCGGCAAAATCAATATAAAGAAACAGTTTCAGATGAGTTCTTAGATGACTTTATAGGTTATGCGCAAGCTTTAAAAGAATAATATCTCTTCTGTATTGTTATTAATTTAAAATTATGGACTTAAAATGACCGAAGACGACCTAGAATCAACCTGTTTAGACTGGTTTGCTGATGTAGGCTGGCAAGTCTTCTATGGCCCTGAGTTGAGTCCTGAATCAAAGCAAAGCCATGCTCGTACCAGTCATAACGAAGTGCTGCTAGTCGATAACTTACAAGCCGCCGCCAAGCGTATCAATGCCCATATACCAGCGAGTGCCTTTGAAGAGTGCTTTGAGCAAGCCTTGCGCCAGTTACGTCAGCAGATGAGCATGGATTTGACGAGTCGCAACCGTAGTATTCATCAGCTATTCTTAGCCGGTATCCCTGTTCAGTATAAAGATGGTGATGATCGTCAGCAGCAGGATAGACTGTTCGTTCTCGACTTTGAAACTGTCAATAACAACCAATTCACTGCGGTCAATCAGCTAACCATCAAAACCGCAAAAGAGGGGCGACTGCGTCGTCCAGATATCATCTGCTATGTTAATGGCTTGCCACTGGCGGTCATTGAGCTAAAAAGCCCTAGCGATGAGATGGTAGATATCACCGACGCTTTTAATCAGTTGCAGACTTATAAGACTGAGCTGCCTGAGCTGTTTATTTATAATGAAGCACTCATTATTAGTGATGGTTACAGTGCTAAGATAGGTTCATTGACTGCTAATGAAGAGCGCTTTATGCCGTGGCGTACCATTGCCAATGAAAACGATAAGCCCGTAGTAGAGTGGCAACTTGAGACCGTGATTAAAGGATTTTTTCGCCGTGACCTGTTTATGGACTATGTTCGCTATTTTGTGATTTTTGAAGACGAGGGCGGGCAGCTGATTAAGAAGCAAGCCGCTTATCATCAATTCCATGCCGTAAGAGAAGCGGTCAAAGCCACAGTAATTGCGTCTAAGGATATCAGTGCAGAGAATTCAGACAAAGTAGCAGAGCCAAGAGCGACTTACGGGAGTGAAGTTGAATCTGGTAGCAAAAAAGCAGGCGTGGTCTGGCATACTCAAGGCAGTGGCAAAAGCATTTCAATGTGTTGCTATGCCAGTAAGCTGTCACAGCATTCCAAGATGGGCAATCCGACTATTGTAGTAGTGACGGATCGTAACGACTTGGACGGTCAGCTATTTGCTACTTTTAGTAGCGCCCATGAGTTACTGCGGCAAAACCCCATTCAAGCAGATGATAGAGACAGTTTGCGCGCGCGTCTAAGTGAGCGTGAGTCAGGCGGTATAATCTTTACCACCGTACAGAAATTTGCGCTACTGGCTGATGAAGAGACGCATCCTATTTTAAATGAGCGCCATAATCTAGTAGTCATCTCTGATGAAGCGCACCGTAGCCAGTATGGTCTTAATGCTCGCTATAATCAAAAGACAGGTCAGTATCAGCACGGCTATGCCAAGCATCTGCGTGATGCGCTACCTAATGCCACCTTTATTGGCTTTACTGGTACGCCTATTGCCACAGAAGACAAAGATACACGGGCAGTATTCGGTGATTATGTTTCGATCTATGATATTCAAGATGCGGTCGATGATGGTGCAACCGTACCAATATATTATGAGTCACGTCTAGCTAAGTTAGATCTCAATCATGCTGATATTGCTGCTCTGTCTGATGAGGTCGAGGAGCTAATCGAAGATGATGAAGACAGTCATCGTGAACAAACCAAAGGGGAATGGACACGTCTTGAGAAGCTAGTGGGTAGTGCGCCGAGGCTTGAGCTGGTTGCCGCTGATTTAGTCAACCATTTTGAGCTACGCAGTGCAGAAATAGACGGTAAAGCGATGATCGTCGGTATGAGCCGTGATATTTGCGTACAGTTGTATCAGGCTATCGTGGAATTACGCCCTGAATGGCACGATGATGATCCAAGCAAAGGGGCGATAAAAGTAGTCATGACAGGCTCTGCATCTGACAAGCCATTATTACAGCCGCATATTCATAGCAAAAAAACTAAGAAAATGCTGGAAACCCGTTTTAAAAATCCAGATGATGCACTAAAGCTGGTGATTGTACGCGATATGTGGTTGACGGGTTTTGATGCGCCTTGTTGCCATACTATGTATATTGACAAACCCATGCGTGGACACAATCTCATGCAAGCGATTGCACGTGTCAATCGCGTCTTTAAAGACAAGCCTGGTGGATTGGTAGTTGATTATATAGGCATTGCTAGTGAGCTTAAACACGCTCTAAAGACCTATACCGAGTCTAAAGGGCGTGGGCAACCAACGCACAATACAGCAGAGGCTCTGCAAATATTCTTAGCCAGAATGAATGCTATCCAAGGTATGTTTGCTAAGACGCCACAGCATGGTGTATTAGATATATCAGAGTTTGAGACCCAAACGACGCAATTATTGCCTATCGCTGCCAACCATATTCTAGGAATTGAAGATGGCAAAAAACGCTTTGCTGATCTGGTACTCCAAGCCAGTAAGGCTTATGCCTTATGTTCGACTTTGGACGCAGCCCAGCCTTATCAGAACCAACTAGCATTTTTTACGGCTATCAAAGCGGCTTTAATCAAATTTGAGCGTAGCCAAAAGCCAGATAGCAACTATAGAAAAAACTCAGCACTTAAGCGTATTGTAGATAATGCAGTGGTCGCAGAAGGAGTTGACGATGTCTTTAAGCTCTGCGGATTAGATAAGCCAAATATTGGTTTGTTATCTGATGAGTTCTTAGATGATGTGCGTAAAATGCCAGAGCAAAACTTAGCGGTCGAGCTATTACAAAAGCTGTTAAAAGATGATATTCATGCTAAGACACGTAATAATATTTTGCAAGAAAAAAAGTTTTCAGAACGCTTGCAAGCTACTTTAACCCGCTATAACAACCGCTCCATTGAGACTGCGCAAGTCATTGAAGAGCTGATTACGATGGCGAAGAGTTTTCAAGAGGAAATGGCTCGGCTTGATGATTTAGGGCTTAACACTGATGAGATCGCCTTCTATGATGCCCTAGCTAACAACGAAAGTGCGGTACGCCGATTAGGTGATGAAACACTCAAAAAGATCGCCATTGAAATTACTGAGCGTTTGCGCAAATCGACGACGGTAGACTGGCAGAAGCGTGAAAGCGTACGTTCGCAGCTACGTATACTCGTAAGGCGTACCTTGCAAAAGTGGAAGTATCCACCTGATAAGGCTGCCGAAGCTATCGCACTGGTTATGCAGCAAGCAGAAGTTCTGGCAGATGGTTGGAGTCAGTCAAGTTAGTTTAACTTGTTCAATCCAGCCTTACCCCAACGACGAAAACACTACCATCAACACAGGCGAGACAATATTAATAATAAAGCCAAAGCTAATCGCTAAAGGCACAACTTTTAGACCGCCAGACTGCTGAATAATTGGTAAGGTAAAGTCCAAGCTCGTCGCGCCGCCAAGTCCAACTGCTGCTGAGGGATATTTACGCATAAACACAGGGATAAATATCAGCGCAAAAAACTCACGTACCAAGTCATTGAATAGCGCGACACTGCCCCACACCGCGCCATAAGCATCGGTCATAACGATTGCTGATAGCGAGTACCAGCCAAATCCTGAGGCCAGTGCCAAGCCCTTCGTCCACGATACCTCACTGAACATCAGCGCAAATAATAAGCCACCAACCAATACCGCTAGCGTGAAAATAATGCTCATCTCAACGCCGCGTTTATTCAGCAGCACTTCTTTTAAAGTAATGCCCGAGCCTTTCAATCCAATACCGACCAGCAAAATTAATATCATCAGCATCACCGTCATGGTGTTTTCAGGCGGCATATAATTGTCTGGCAGGAAGTATCCAATCACCATACCAATCACCACACAAATCACTTGTGCCAAGCTACCACGGATGCTGACGCGATGCTCTTTAGATTTTACGCTGGGTTTTTTGGCATGCCATGGGCGCAAATGATCGAACAACATCAGGGAAAATAAGCCCGTACCAATCGTCAGTATCGATAATATAGTCACATACAGCGCAATCTCGCCTATCTGACTGCCAAGCCCTTCCACTTGCGACAGCTCAATACCAATCAGCGCTAAGATGATAAACACCAAATAAGACAAGCCTTTATCCGCAAGCTTGGTCATTTTAGGATTAGAAGGAATGGCAAAACCAATAAACATTGGCATTAATACCAGAACAAGGGTAATCAGGCTTTGCATGGTGGCAGGCTCGTAGCATTTTTGAAGGTGTTTTTGAGAAGGTATTTCTAAGAAGCTGAGGATTGTAGCATATCAAGCGATTAATACTGACATGAGCGACTAAGATTCCTTATGAAAACTGACTGTTTAACCATTAAATGTTGGCTTATAAGGCAAGCGCCTTTGTAGCGAGACGGTAGGATAGGGTTTTATGCATGATAATCCGGCTAACAGCCATACTTAAGTATTTACCTAATCAACTTTTGTTGCTACATTAAAGGACTGAATATATTTGGCTCGCCTTATGTCGCTCTATCAGCTCAAATCTCAGTTTCAAGATCAATTGCGCCCAATTAGCGATGCGTTGGTCGAGCAAAAGGTTACTGCTAACCAAGTGACGGTATCAGCCATCTTATTGAGCCTTGGTACGGCTTATGTGATTGCCAAGCCCGCAACTGAGAAGCAGGAATTATGGCTTTTATTGCCTTCATCATTGTTTGTACGCATGGCGCTCAATGCTATCGATGGCATGATGGCGCGCGAGCACGGGCAAGCATCAAGGCTTGGTGAAGTGCTCAATGAAGTGGGCGATATCGTGGCTGATACGGCGCTTATCGCAAGTCTTGCTCCGCATGTTGCTAATGGTAATTTGCAAGATTCGGCAGTCAATTTACCCAACAATATATCAATCCATCAGCAACGTATTGTCGGTCTAATCGTGCTCAGTATCGGCACCGAGTTACTAGGTGTCACCAGTAATACGATGTTAGACATTAGAGCGAATCAAGGGCCTTTGGGCAAAAGTGATCGCGCTTTTTTACTGGGTATATTTGGCACTTTTATGGCAATTAAAGCGCCGATCGTGCTATCTCATACCAGAGTAGGACAATTATTTATACTGACAGAGGCGCTTCTACTAAAAACTTGTCTCAATCGACTGCGTTATATGGCAGACTTATATTTGATGCGTAAACCACCTGTGCTGCGCTCAAACCGCTTAGACCGTCTTGAGTCAATAGCAGACGCATTGTATCAACCTATTTCATCTATCGATTGCCAAGCGATTATTGGTCAACCTGATACGCTATTTCCTAATACCCTTTCATCGAACTCTCTCTTATTAAATGCTCCTTCATCAAATTTTCCTTCATTAAATGCCTCTTTATCGAACTCTGCTGCTAAAACGTCCCTTTTGGAGTCCCAGACAATGCCCGCTATTTCTAAAAATTCCCAGTCTACCAATGCCAAAGCTGCCCCAAGGCAGATTAGCGATGACCTTCATCTATCATCGTCTGAAGTTGTTAGCGGTGAAAGTTGCTACAACGCGTATGATGGCACGGCAATCTATTATCGCTATTGGTTGACGATGCCTTTACAGGGTATAAAAAAAGCCGGTCAGCAACACACACAACAGCGCCAAGTCATTCTGCTACACCGTGGTCACGAGCATTCAGGACGCTTAGCAGAACTTGGGGAACAATTTGCAAAAGCTGGCTATCAAGTATTTGCTTGGGATGCGCGTGGTAATGGGCGCTCAGGTGGTATCAAGGATCATGCCGAAAGCGTCACCGAGCTAGAGCGCGATTTAGACGGTTTTGTGCAACTGGTTATCGGGCAAACGGGCATTGCTATTGAGGATACATTAATCGTCGCCAGCAGTATCGGCGCAGTACTCGCAGCAGCATGGGTACATGATTACGCACCCAACATTCGCGGAATGATATTGGGTACGCCAGCGTTGAGTATTCGCTTGTACATGCCGTTTGCTATACCGTCGTTAAAGGTGGCTCGCGCGCTTGGACTGATGTCACGCGTGAGCAGCTACGTCAAAGCGCAAGTCTTAACGCATGATAAAGACGCACAGCAAGCTTATAATGCCGATCCGCTGATATCGAATAGCATCTCGACCGACTTGCTCATCGATACGCACGCCACGGGTCAACGCTTGCTCGATGATGCTAGCGCTATTACTGTACCGACGTTTGTATTATGTGCGGGTAAGGATTACGTGGTCGATAAGCGGGCCGAACGCGATTTTTATGAGGCGATTAATACTACCGATAAACGCTGGCAATTATATCCAGATAGCTATCATGCGATCTTTCATGAGACCAATAAGGCAGACGTCTTCGCAGATTGTATCGAGTTCGCTGAGCAGGTATTCAGTAAGGACGTTAAAGCCCCTGATTTAAGCGCTGCTCATCTCAATAGTGCCAGTAAAGATAAGGTTGACCGTTTAGCCATCAAACCCTTTAACCCAAGCTTTGCCATTACTCGATTTGCCATGCAAAAATTTGGTCATGTCAGCGACGCAATTGCCACAGGACTGGAGCATGGATTTGATTCGGGTCATTCGCTCGATCACGTGTATTATAATCAGCCTAGTGGTCAGAATAAATTTGGTCAGGCGGTTGATAAATTTTACTTAAGCAATATTGGTTGGCAAGGGATTCGTATTCGCCGTGAGCATATATTAGAGCTGGCACGTGAAGCTTTAGCAGATATAAAGTCTGGCAAGCAAAACCAAGCTAGTCAAAACCAAGCTAGTCAAAACCAAGCTAAGCAAAACAGCACTGAGTCATTCCAGCCGAAACTACTCGATATCGCTAGTGGCCACGGCTTTTATGCCTTTGATTTATTGACAGAGTTTGAAAACTTAAATGCTGAGCTACGCGATTATGAGCAGCATAATATCCAAGCATTACAGGCAAAGGCGGCGCAGTTAGAGATTGCTGATCGTGTCCTTACTTGTCAAAAAGATGCGTTTGACCCTGCCAGTTATTCTCATGTACAGAAGGGAAGTGACAATGCTAAAGGTCTTGATGATAAAAAGTTCGATATCGCCATTGCCTCTGGCGTGTTTGAATTGTTTTCTGATAATACGCTACCAGCGACGGCATTGGCGGGTATTTATGACAGTTTAAAATCTGATGGTTATCTACTTTATACCAATCAGCCGTGGCATCCTGAGCAAGAATTTATTAGTAAAACCTTAAACAATCATCGCGGTAGTAGTTGGGTGATGCGCTGTCGCTCGCAAGCAGAAATGGATCAATTGGTTGAGAATGCTGGCTTTAAGAAAGTCGCCATGCGCATCGACCGTTTTGGTATCTTTACCGTGTCATTAGCAATTAAAACAGCACCAAATGCTGAAAAGTCATAGATGAATAATAAAAGCGTCAAGCCTTTGAATAGAAAAAGCAGCAAACCTTATGAGCGCGTCCAGCTTTTCTCCGGAGGTGGCTCGCGTTTTGGTTATTATTTGGGCAGTTATGCGGCATTGGTTGCCCATGATTTGACACCAGATATCATCGTCGGCACTTGCGGTGGTAGTCTGTCGGCTTATTTAGTCAATCTAGCGCCTGATCCAAAGGATTTGCAGGATCTCATGTGCAGTCGTGAGTTGTACCGTGCCATCACTGCAATCAGACATGTCGCGCCAGACGAAGCCAATAGGCGACTAAAAATACGTTATATGACTCAGGCGCTTAAACGCTGGCGCTTGTCACGGCAGCTGTCCAACCGCCAAAAACAGCAACAAGCAGATAACTACGAACGACTATTAGATGAGTTGCAGCAGTTGGCAATGTTTCGGATAGATAACGAGGGGCAATGGCTCGATGAATTGTCTCGTTTTTCTCCCAAGCAGAATAATAATTCGTTTAATACCGCCGTGCCAGAGATAGCCATTATCGCTAGCCGACTGTATCAAACGCCTACTGCTGATAATTCTGTTTACGATGAGTTTAAACTACAAGAGTTGTTATTTGCGCCACCGCGTTTGGCAGTATCAGAGTACTTTGAGCAAATGCTTAGCTCACCTGTGCATACGTTTGCCGATAGGCGTATTCATCGGTTAGTAAATGTCGTAAAGCAGTGGGAATTTCATTCAGCGGTTCGGGCATCCATGGCAGATATGTATTATCTACCGCCAACGCCTATAGACGATTTGGGGTGGTGCTTAGGCGGGGTGATTAATCTCACGCCCGTTGAGCTGGCGTGTCAGTTAGGACAGACTGTATTTGCAGAGACCAAGGCAGGTTATGATTCATGGCTGGCGGCACCAGCGATTCAGCGCGTTTTTGGTTTTGACCCCAATGAGCGTTTGGCACAGGTGCATGGTTATCAGCCAATGGAAACGTCATCACTTGTGAAGTCAGAAAGAAATAGCCATCAATTGCATTGGTTATCCTTTGCAGATAATGGCCAACAGTTGGCAGGACAGCATGTACAAAAGCGTTTTAATATCAGACACATGACTGTTGAGCTCATTCACAGTGACTATGACGGTTTTGTGCAGCAAATGCAGGCGCAATGGCAGTATGGCTATCAGCGTACGACTGACTATATACAGCAGCATGGTCTATGAACTCACAAATGAAAAATATTACACAATCTACTTCAGCTCATAAGCCATCGCATCTTATCGTTTTTGGCGGTACGAGTGGACTTGGCTTGGCGTTGGCGCTGCATCATCAGGCGCTTGACTGGCAAGTGAGCGTGGTTGGTTATAGTATGGAGAAGATAGATAATATCAATAGTCAGTATCCTAATATTGTCACTTATTGCTGCGATTTGACTGATAGTGTGCAAACACAAAGTTTGTTAGAGAGCTTGTCAGATATCAGCTTTCAAAGATTGATTTATAGCGCGGGCAGTTACACCAATGAGCGTGTCCATCGTCTCAATCAAGCGGACAGCGATAAAATGCTCGCGATTAATTTGCAAGCATTTGAGCAGGTTTTTAGGTGGGCAAGTGAGCAGTTAAAGCGCCAAAGTTGTTCATCAGATTTCAACGAAAATAACAGACTAAGTTTGATTTGTATCGCGTCTATCGCCGGTACTATGGATTATCCTTATGCCAGTCTTTACGCCAAAAGCAAACGTGCCATGATTGCGACTGCTAGCGCTTATCGAGCAGCACTTGCGCCTTATAATATCCAAGTCAACTGCATCGCTTCAGGCTATATCGATACCCAAGCCTTACGCGATTTGAATGACGGCGATGCTAGCCATAAGCCCTTTATAATGACGACTCAAACAGCAATTGACCATATCATGCAAGCGATTGATGATGATATTGAGCTGGCAATCTTTCCACGCTCCATGCGCTATATCACTCGCGCGCTCAATCATTTACCAAAGCCTTTGCTTATTTGGATATTGCGCAGTAGATTGGATAAATCTACTGGATATACTAAATAAAAGAAATACAACTATTATAACGTGCTACTGGTATCAATTTTTCTTGCTTGCTGTGCTTACGCCGACAGAGGCTGCGAATAATTCATCCCAGTAGCACTGTATCTTTTAAAAGTGGATCGACTATAGTCATTCCACTATAAAAGTATTACAGCGTTAACCTCGCTTGAAGTATCACATATACATCTACACTCGGTTGCCTTGTACTACTTTTAAATTGAATCGACTATATAACAACTTAGCCGAGCAGCCAATAAAACAAGGTAAATAGCGGCACGCCAATCAGCAAACTATCCACTCTATCTAATACGCCGCCATGTCCAGCGAGCATAGTACCCGTGTCTTTTACCCCGTGCTGACGTTTAAAGGCGGATTCTAATAAATCTCCAGCGATACCACTGACCGCTAAGCCATAAGCAGCTAATAAGCAAATCCACCAACTAAAAGGCGTGAGCCAAATGCCCAATAGCGTTGCCAATAGTGCCGCAAGCATACTACCGAAAAGAGCGCCTTCGATACTTTTATTAGGGCTAATGGTGGGAGCAAGACCACGCTTAAACAGCTTGTGACCAAGCAATCGTCCACATAAATACTGGGCAATATCATTAAATTGACTGGCAAATAAAACAAAAAATAAAACGCCATACTGTTCGCGCTGCCAGATTAATTGTTGTAAGGCAATGAGACTGATAATCAGGGTGATAAAAGCAAAACTAAAGACTAGGTCTAACAGGTTTAAACGTGTGTAAGCTTGAGGAGAATGAGGAAGGGTTTGGCTAAAAGGCTGAGTATTCGCTTGTAAACCGCGCGCTTGGAGCTTGTGAATCAGCACAGCTTTGTTGCGCAGACACCATAAGCGTTTGATCTCATAGCTACCACGCAAACCAATTAAGACGAAAAAGGCGATGAGTAGCCACTGGTATGGGTAGGTAGGAGGCTGTGAGGGCTGGCTATTATCAGTTATCTTAGCGATAACATAACACGCGCAAAGCGCCGCTAACATCAGCCACCACGAGCGTGCAATCAGATAAATTTTTGGCAGGTGCTTACGCAAGCGAGGTAGGGCAAGCATGCCCCACGTCAAACTGACGACCATCATAAGTCCGATCACAAACAGCGTATCAGTAGCCATATTTTTAGCATTTTGAGGTCAATAAAAAACGGTAACTTACCGTTTTGTGATGGTTAGAGTGGCAACCTTCAATCGTTGTTAAACGTTAGCAACGGTATGTGCTGATCCAACCTCTGTGCCATCGATTATAGGCTGAACCAACCAATCAATGCCACCCTCTTTATTACCTGTTTTGTCACCTTCTCTCAGCTTCGATAAGGGCGCAATCACACTGGTTCGAGGTGTGGTTGCTAGATGTGGATAGTCTTGACGATAGTGACCACCGCGACTCTCATAACGCTGATAAGCCGACTGAATAATCAATGTCGCTAATTGTAATTGTCGTGCTAATTGAAAGTGTGCCAATTGAAAGTATGCCAATCCATCATAGGGAATGGTATTGCTCTGACTATTTATATCGAGAGAATCAGACTTTAGGCATCCAAGCTGCTGCTGCCAATTTTCTATTTGTAGCAATGCTTGTGCTAATTGCTCAGCGCTGCGGGTGATACCCATATGAGCAGTCATCAAAACTTTTAGTTTGGCGGTTATCCCAGCTATGTCCGCATCTATATTGACGTTATGATGAGTATTGCTTTCATGGTCAGTAGACGGTGGCAGAGTAATGGGCTGAGTATCTTTAAGCGTTGGGGGCGTCCAAATGCCAAGGGCTGATAAATTTGAGTTATCATAAATGGCAACGGTATCTATATTTTCTAATGCTTTTAAATAGCGCGGTAAGTCAGCAGCAATATTACGTCCAACCACCACACATTCCAAAAGTGAATTACTCGCCAAACGATTAGCCCCATGCAAACCTGTATAGGCAACTTCGCCAGCGGCATAGAGACCTGCCACATCGGTCATACCATTGACAGATGTGACTACACCGCCGCAGCTATAATGAGCGGTAGGCGCGACCGGAATTGGGTCAGTAGTCATATCGATGCCAAGCTCTAATAATGTTTGATAAATTTGCGGGAAGTGCTCTCGTAAAAACTGTTCTGGCAGGTGACTGACATCAAGATTCACGTAGCCAAGTCCATTCGTACTAATCTGCTCAGCAATGGCACGAGCGACGATATCGCGTGGTGCTAGTTCTGCACGCTCGTCAATGTCCAACATAAAGCGCGCACCGGTTTGTGGACAGGTCAGACGGCCACCTTCACCGCGTAGGGCTTCCGATATCAAAAAACTACTGTCATCTAATGCCAAACCAGTCGGATGGAATTGAATGAATTCTAAGTTTGCTAAGCGGCAGCCTGCTTGCCATGCCATCATTACGCCATCACCGACACAGACGTTGGGCGCACTGGCACGCTTAAATAACTGACCCAAGCCACCACTAGCCAGTACGACTGCGCGACTATAAAAAGTCAGTTGTTGTTGACTACTATGATCAAAAACTTGCGCCCCTTGGCACTGATTATCACTGCTTGTTAAAAGGCTCAGCGCTTCATAATAAGGCAAAACAGTGATATTGGCAGCAGATTGAGCCTTTATGGTCAAGGCTTCCATAATGTGTCGACCAGTCGCATCATCCGCATGAGCCACACGGCGACAGCCATGACCACCTTCTTTGGTTAAATGTAAGTTAGCAGTCTGTAGTTCAGTGAAAGATTTTGCATTATCATCTTGCTGTATCTGGGTAAAAGGCACACCTTGCTCGCATAACCATTGCACGGCCTGCTGTCCGGCACTTAAAATGCTACTGGTATTGTCGGCTTCGCATAAGCCTGCGCCTGCGATTAGGGTATCAGCGATATGGTCAGCGACAGAGTCATTTTTATCTAGGCTGGCAGCAATACCACCTTGTGCATAATGGCTTGAGCAAACTTCCAAGTCGGCTTTGCTCAATACGGTAATATTCAGCGATGTTGGTAACGCTAGAGCCGTGCTTAGCCCTGCCAATCCTGCACCGATGATAAGGACATCGGTTTGTACCGCTCCATCAAAATTATCAGCATTTAGTGCTTCCGCTGTAGACACCGCATTCATATTAGGCTGCTCCGACATTGGCGAACAGCTCGCGGTCTTTAACGATGTCACCGCTTGCTGCCACTCGCTGTTTTTGTAATTCAGCAAAATCAAGCATACGTTGCAAGGGCTTTTTAGCCGCAACTGCCAGATCAGGCGTCATCAAAACTTCACCGCTCTGATTGGTTAGGCATTGCTCGATACCTTTTAAGCCGTTCATCGCCATCCATGGACAAAAGGCACAGCTCTTACAGCTTGCGCTTTCACCAGCAGTAGGCGCTGCTAAGAAACGCTTATTTGGCGAGCGCTTTTGCATTTCATGCAAGATACCCAAATCGGTGGCGACGATAAAGGTGTCGGCATCCATCTCATAAGTTGATTGCAACAATTTGCTAGTAGAGCCGACCACATCGGCGAGCGCCACCACGCTATCAGGCGATTCAGGATGCACCAATACTTTGGCGTTTGGATGCTCCTCTTTTAATTGCAGCAGTTCGGTCGCTTTAAATTCATTATGTACGAGGCACGAGCCTTGCCAAAGCAGCATATCTGCGTCAGTCTCTTTGGCGATATATTTACCCAAATGGCGATCAGGGCCCCAAATGATTTTTTCACCATTATTATGCAAATGGCGAATGATATCGATGCCAACGGATGACGTCACCACCCAGTCAGCACGGGCTTTGACGGCAGCGCTAGTATTGGCATAAACCACGACGGTACGCTCAGGATGAGCATCACAAAATGCGGAAAACTCGTCAGCAGGGCAGCCCAAATCAAGCGAACACTCGGCTTCTAGGTCTGGCATCAGTACTGTCTTCTCCATACTCAGTATCTTTGCCGACTCGCCCATAAAGCGTACGCCAGCGACCACCAATGTCTGTGCACTGTGTGCTTGCCCAAAGCGTGCCATTTCTAGTGAATCGCCCACGCAGCCACCAGTCGCTAATGCCAAATCCTGAATAAAAGGGTCGACATAATAATGGGCGACCAATACCGCATTATGCTCTTTTAATAGCTTCTTGATGTTTTCTTCAACCACGATGCGTTCAGCGCGCGGCAAGTCTGCTGGCATTTTAGCTTTGGCATATTCGATGTTCATTTGAGTGGCGATGCGATTGTCCGTACTCATGATAGGTGCGTCGTAAGGATAAGTTTTCATAGAGGCAAACCTTTTATACAGTAGCGACAAGCAATATGCCGCTAAAAATAAGTCAATTGAATATTGCTAATGAATAAGATGTTTTAATTATGCTCATTTTGAGCATAAATACAAGTGTTTTTTTATAACTGTCTCAATGAAAGTACTTATTTTTTTAACTCATCAGACCGTAAAGTCGTTGAATAAACCGCAGTTTTAGTTTTGTAGAATTACAACCGCAGGCTATGATAGTCTGGGATTCACGTTATACTCATCTACAGTATCAAAGCCGCATTTTATGAACTTATTATTCAATGACTACATTTAAAGGATTGTCGCCAAAACTATGACTTTGTCTTATTCACATGCGCATCAACAGGGAAGTGGCACCACTGAAGTGGTCGCGGTGCTAGTCGCCATCACTGACCACACAGCCCGTGTATTAACAGTGGATCAAGGCAAGCTGCTGCCCAATGGTCCTTTGATGCCGTTGCATCGCTCTTTGCAAGCAGGCGTGCGTCAATGGGTGGAGGAGCAAACGCAACAGCCGCTTGGTTATCTAGAGCAGTTATATACCTTTGTTGATACCAATAGACGTAATATCGATGGTCATGCGCTGGTTTATGTGAGCTATTTGGGTTTGGTGCAAGAGACACAGATGCAAGAGCTACAAAGCGAGGCACTGTGGCGAGATTGGTATGATTATTTCCCGTGGGAAAATCATTTAGATGGTATGCCTAGTATCATCACAGACTTTATCGTACCTGTACTATTGGAATGGGCAACTACTGCCGAAGACTTGATTGTGCAACAGCGTCGACGCCAACGTATTGGGTTGTGTTGGGGACTGAGTGAAGCGTTTTTAGCAGGTGGCGAACTGACAGATACAGAATTGGTTGGCGACCATGCTCATGAAAGTAGGGAGTGGATCGCAGAGCACGTACTGCTCCGCTATGAGATGCTGTATGAAGGGGGGCTGATACCCGAAGCGCCCAATTATCCGCCAACTTATCAAGCCGTTGTCTTGCCAGATGACTGGTCACAACGTATAGGCGTACCGATGTATTACGATCATCGACGCGTGATTGCGACGGCTATTTCGAGGCTGCGTGCTAAGATTGAATATCGACCGCTTATTTTTGGTTTAATGCCAGATGTTTTTACTTTGTCGCAGTTGCAGCAAAGCGTCGAGGCCTTATCAGGGGTGCGTCTGCATAAGCAGAATTTTCGCCGTTTGCTTGATTCACAAAACTTAGTGATGGAAACCGGAGAGAGTAGTAGCGCTCAGCGCGGTCGACCTGCCAAGCTCTATCGCTTCCGTCACGATATTGAGCTACAAAGCTTGCTAATGGACAGCAAATTGCCCAAACGAAATAAATAGCTGTCAGATTATTCCTACGATATTTCTGTCATATGCTGTGTTTATAAACGTTGACTAGACACATAAAATACCGACCTATCCTTGCGGGAAGGCTAACTTTACGCTATATTTATGCTCATTTTGAGTTTAAATCAATCGAATTTATATTCATAGCATACTTATATAAGGGTTAAAGATGACAGTTGAACGAGAGCCAGCGTTGGATGAAGTATTGCTTAAGCCCTTGGTTGAGGCTGCCCTCACCGAAGACTTGGGTCGACGCGGAGATGTGACTTCGCAAGCCACCATTCCCGCCGATATGCAGGCGCAGCTCCAGATTAAGGCGCGCCAAGCAGGCGTGGTTTGCGGTATGGATTTGGCGCGTCTGTCTTTTGCTTTGGTTGATGCGCAGATAGAGTTTATCGCTCAGGTCATCGATGGTGAGAAGGTTGATGCAGATACAGTATTGGCTATCGTACGCGGTAATGCACGTCATCTATTAACGGCAGAGCGTACGGCACTGAATTTCATGACGCATTTGAGTGGTATTGCGACGGCGACACAGCAGATTGTCGATACTGTGGCGGATTATCCCGCGCAAATTACCTGTACGCGCAAGACCATTCCCGGTTTACGTATCGTGCAAAAATACGCGGTGCGCTGCGGCGGTGGTCGCAATCATCGTTTGGGTTTAGATGATGCAATTTTGATCAAAGACAATCATATTGCTATTGCAGGTGATATTAAAACAGCTATCAAGCAAGCACAAAATTTCGCGGGTCATCTCATTCCGATTGAAGTGGAAGTCGATACGCTAGCGCAATTAGAGCAGGCTTTGGACGCTGGTGTGAGCTTGGTACTATTAGACAACATGGTGCCTGAAATATTGTTGCAGGCGGTAGCCATGTGTAAAGGTCGCGCCAAGACAGAAGCCTCTGGTGGTATTACCCCTGAGACTGTGCAAGCGGTCGCAAAAACGGGTGTTGATTTTATTGCGATGGGTTATTTGACGCATAGTACCACTGCGCTAGATATCGGTCTGGATTTTAGTGCGTAACGTTTGGCTTTATTATAGTCAGTTCAATATAAAAAAGAGACAGTGTGACTGATATAAATTTTTTGTAGCCTCTGTCTGCGTAGGCACAGCAGGCAAGAAAAATTTGTACCAGTCACGCATTATAATGTCGTGTATCTATTTATTTAGTATCGACTATAACGGGGTAACGAGCCGTTTTTATTGGAATACAACTATTTATCCGTTAAAAGTTGCTGAGCGACCCATGGCAGTCAGCTATTGCCGCTAATGCGCTTATATGAGAATGTTAAGCAAAGTTAATGATTTAATTAGCTTATCTGCCTATGCTACAATGTCACTGCTAACCGCCTATTGGTCATCGTTGCACTCGCACGATGGCCTTATCTTTTTGCCCAAGTTTTACCGATAGATAAGCGAGCGCTCAGTGGATACTGAAATTATTAAAATCATCTTGGCCTTTGTGGTTTTGATTAATCCTTTTGCAGCTTTGACGCTGTTCTTGGACTTGACGCGCGGCTACTCGATGATTGATCGACGTAAAGTAGCACGTATTGCCTGCTTGACTATTTTTATCACCATCAGCTTTTTTACTGTAGCAGGCGAGGTGCTTTTGAAGGCACTTGGTATCTCTATTGGCTCATTCCAGCTGGCAGGCGGTATATTGGTGTTTTTGATTGCCTTGAACATGATGAATGGCGATGGTAACCCAGCTAAGCCTGATCAAGAAAATTTCGATGTTGAATACGATAAGCATGCACTACCAAGTACCGCCTCAGCAGTAGTACCACTGGCTATTCCTATGATGATTGGGCCGGGTGGTATCTCTACGGTTATTATTTATTCTTCTCAAGTTTCAGGCATGTTGCGTGTTTCTGCGGTTATCGTTGCAGGCTTTTTAATCAGTCTTTTTTGCTATTTGGCATTGATGGCAGCAGGTCGTATTAGCCGTTTATTGGGTGATACTGGGCTTAATATCATGAGCCGAATCATGGGTATGTTATTGGCTGCGGTTTCTATTGAAATTATCGTCAATGGATTGCGTACGTTATTTCCTAACTTAATATAGGGCTTGTCCAACAGACCCTAATAGCCTTTCTGAACATAGTTTTTGTGGAGCCTAAAAAAACCCAAACACGTTTATAGAATGTGTGTGGGTTTTTTGATTTTGACTGTACATTTATATGAGTTTGACTGTAGTCGGTTCAATTTAAAAGTGGTACAAGGCAATCAAGTGTAGATGTGTATTTAATACCTCAAGCGAGGTTAACGCTGTAACGCTTTTATAGTGGATTGACTATATAGCTGTTTTCTAACTTTGGTATAGATGCCAAGCCAAATAAAACATCAATATACCTACCAAGGCATCAAGTATATTCCACGCTTTTGGCTTGGCAAACAGAGGTCTGAGCAATCGTGCTCCATAGCCTAGCGCAAAGAAGAAAAAGAATGAGGCACTGACAGCCCCAACTGCAAAGGCTAGCTTGCTACTAGCTCCAGTTGAAACCATGCCAACGAGCACCAAGGTATCTAGATAGACGTGTGGATTGAGCCAAGTAAAGCCAAAGCAGAGCAATAGTGCCTTTTTTAAACTGGTCACAACTTGTCCGTCGACAGTCAGCGCATGGGATAGGCGTACACTGGCATACAAGCTTTGAATGCCATAGCCCAGCAAAAATATGACGCCTGCAATTTTGGCAATGTTGACGACTTGCGGATACTGAGCAGTCACCGCGCCAAAGCCCGCGACGCCTGCGGAGATTAAAAACGCATCGCTGACCGCACAGAAGAGACAGATGAAAAAGATGTGCTCGCGTTTGAGTCCTTGTTTAAGCACAAAGGCATTCTGTGAACCAATCGCGATAATGAGCGATAATCCCAGCAAAAAACCAGAAATATAATCGGGTGTATTCATAACCATTTACTCAATGTTAAAGACCAAAACGTTGACGTTTGCTTACTGGCAGCGTGATAAAAAACTGTTAAGATAAGGGATTGAGTGGTCGAATGCAATCAGTAAATAGGCGAGGGGCAGAGTAGAACATGGTCGTAAGTTTGACAAGAATGTTACAGTCATTTGGGCAAGCTCAAGATGATTTGCCAACGCGAGCTGCCAAACATGTTCAGCAAGGCGCTATCGCTCCTAATGCAGAAGATGATGCCAGCCCTGCTGATAATATTATTCACAATGAAGACAGTGCTGGTGATGAAAACGCCATTAGTGAACGCCTGCCATTGACTCCTCCTGAGCGTGCCGATCGTATTCGTGATGCATTAGCACAAGTGAGTGACATTCGAACACCGACGCCCTTGACCGATCGCTATTTGTCCAATCGTGCGGCAATGCGCCCGACCAACAGACCGCCTTTCGACCCTGATACCCTATGGTATCTCAAACATGGACGCTGTCCGATTATGACTGAGCTTATTGATGTGGTTGATGAGGCCACCCTAAATGCTATGCCTATAGAAGCTGTTGCGATACTAGATCGAATTAACGGCAAACTCAAGCGTTACCGTGAGTGGAGCAGTGAGCTCAACGAGCAGCAACAGCAGCAACATAACGAGCGCCAGTTTGTCATCGACAAGCTGGTGTCAGAGAGCATTCCAGAAGCGCTACATCATTATGAGCAATTGCAACGTTTTAGTCCGCATCGCACCAAAAACACGATGATGCAGGGAAAGATGACCGCAGGCGACATGCTGACTGATTTGTTTTTAGAAGTTGATTATGAGCTTGATGAGTTATTGGACGAGTTGCATCAAACGGTTATGAATCGTCTTGCCTCAACGCACCGTTATGTCAAAAGCCGTACGAAAAGCTAATGGCTGTTAATTATCATCATCAAATTAACATAAGGCAGTGCTGTGATTGAATTGAGGACACGGCTTGAGCACAAGCGACGCAATGCATAACAATATAGGGCTTTAATAAAGCCTTATTTTTTTGTTTAATCTTATAGAGTTAAGCGTTTTAATATTATCTATAACAATAATAACTACGATGAATAATGAGGACAATCCCATGACCCAAGTAACGGCGATGTTAGTGATGTTTGTTTTATACGGGATGCTACCAGCAGCTGGGTTATATCTAGGATATCGTGGTATCAAAAAAGTGACCGCGCCCAAAATGCTTGAATATAAAGCAATGCCGCAGTTAGGTTATATTCCTGAAAAAAGCTTACCCGTCGAAGTCAAAACAGCCCTTGACCAAATTAATCAGAAAGGTGAAAAGCTACGTGTCATTTATGGCGATACCAATAATGATGGCAAGATAGATGATAAAGATACAGTCAACGAAACCTATATTATGATTCAAAACTTGATGGACAGACACATTCCGCTAGCCGTGGCTGACTATCGTCGTCTGCATGACCTAGATATGGGGGGTGGTGCGCTTGCTGATACTACTAAGATTAAGCATTCTAATGTCACCGGAAAAGAGGCGTTGCTAGATGTACTGAGTACCATTAATACTCAGTTTGATGATTTGCTCAATGCCTCATATCACCAAGATGGACAAAAATTGCTCGCAACCAATCGCTATTTGCAACAGCGTTTTGATAATCCAATAGCCAGTACTCAAATTGAGCACTCTAGCAGTCAAGAGATAGGCAATCGCGACAGTGGTGATGCTACCAGCAGTGCGATAGAAAACCCGAGCAATAAAGCTCCTAAAGCTGAAGACATTAAGTTATAAAATATCAAACGATCGATAAAGAACGATCAATGCCAAACCGTCAGCCAGATGATTGAGCGACAAAAAGTAAGTAACAAAGAGTAAATATATATGAGCATACTGATCGGTATTGGGGTTGTAACGACCGTCACGGTCGTTTATTTGGGTAAAAAAGGCTGGCAAGCTTTGCATAAAGCCGTTGGGATTACGCCAGGTGTGCTCATTTATCGGGATTATGATGCGCCGCTATCACTATCTACGTTGTCACTATCTACTATAAAGTGGCAACAGCTTGATCTAAACAACAAGCATCTTCAAAGCTTATCAGAACAACACTTGCGCCAATTAAAACGTATCGATGAAAAAGTAAATCACTATCAACGCTATCAAAAGGCCCTACAAGCGCAACATAAAATGCCCGAACTCACAGAAGCGCAGTTTGTGTTGCATAAAATGCTGCATACGCGTTTGCCCGAAATGCTTGCCAGTCATTACCACCTAGCGAATGTGAATATAAATGCTCACAATGTGAGTAATGACAAGAAAGCAGAAGCGAGTGCGTTATTACAGAGTGTTTTAAATAATATTGAGCAGCGTTTAGATAATCTGTTAGCGCAAATGGACACGCAGCAGTTGCAAGATTTGCGAGTCATGAAAAACTATATTAATAGTCATGATAGCTAAATATTGGGTTAGTAAAATTATTATAAAAAACCCATAAAAAAGCTGCCCATAAATATTCATTATGGGCAGCTTTTTTATGGTCTAATTTAAATCTATTGCAGGTTTAAATTAACGCTTGTCGTTGCGGTCACGGGTATTGCGTGTACCACGACTGGCAGGGCTAGCGCTGCTTTTAGGCTTCGCGCTGCTGTTGCGATTGTCGCTACCACTGCGGCTATCGCTACGACTATCAGTAGTACGACGTGCTTTAAGTGGTTTGTTTCTGATACGCTCTTGCTTCTCTTTCGCCGCGCCATGTAGACCCGTACCATAACGTGGACGTAAGCTCACTAGGTCTGTTAAGGTATTGATGTCTTTTCTGTCAAGCTCTAAGAAACGACCGGTACGCAACTCTTTTGGTAGGGCAATCGTGCCATAGCGCGTACGCAGTAGACGACTCACTTTTAGGCCTTGCGACTCAAATAAGCGACGTACTTCGCGGTTACGACCTTCTTTTAGCTGGACGTGATACCATTTATTGACGCCTTCACCGCCGCCTTCTTTGATATCTTCAAACTTTGCCGTACCATCTTCTAACATCACGCCAGCTGTTAACGCACGCGCGATATCAGACGTCACTTCACCCAATACACGTACTGCGTATTCACGAGTGACTTCACCAGAGGGGTGCATCAAGCGATGCGCCATTTCACCATCATTGGTAAACAATAACAGGCCTGTTGAGTTAATATCCAAGCGTCCGACCATGACCCAGCGGTCATGGGTCAGCTTCGGCAGACGTTCAAAAACCGTTGGACGACCTTCTGGATCATTGGCAGAGCACACTTCACCTTCAGGTTTATAGTAAGCCAATACGCGGCGACGCTTCTCATTCTCAGCAGTATATTTAATCTGACGACCATCAACACGAATCTCATCGCCTGGTTCGACGCGATCACCGATGGTTGCTGGGCCGTTATTGACTGTTACGCGTCCAGATTTAATAACTTCTTCCATTTGACGACGTGAGCCAAGCCCCATGCGGGCGAGGGCTTTCTGTAATTTTTCATCTTTCATAATCATGTCCTTGAGTCGGTGGGTTTACATTTCTCAATGTAAAAAAATTAGACTGACTATTCTACGCTATTTGCGATGGCTATACAGCCCCTAGTCGTTATTAATTATAATAGCTTCTAAATCGTGACGCTTGTTAGTGATGAATGCTTCAAGTGTATTATCAGCAAGGCTATCCATTTGGGCATGCGTTAGGCGGCGATGCTGAGAGTATTGCGGCTGGTGGTTGATTGTGGCTAAATGAGCGTATGACTGTCGACTGAATTGAGGACATGCCCCAATACAGGCTAGGATTTTTAGACGTAGGCAGGTACAATATCAGTATAAATCACACCTTGATTAAGGATAAGACAGGCATGCAAAGTATTTGCGCGCGCTGTCTTTATTTTTTTATATCGTACCCTCTATTGGAGTTCCTATGTCTATCGCGTCTACTGCCCAAGAGTCCGCCACCGTTTTAGATGGCAAAGTACTTGCCAAACAAATAGAACAGCAATTACGCGTACGCGTGGATACGATCAAGGATAAGACGGGACGCATCCCAAGCCTTGCGACGATATTGGTCGGTGATGATCCAGCTTCTGCCACTTATGTCCGTATGAAAGGTAATGCCTGTAAGCGTGTTGGTATGGATTCTATACGTGTTGAGATGCCGAGTATTACAACCACTGAGCAGCTCTTGGCTAAGATAGATGAGCTCAATAATAATCCTGACGTCCACGGCATCTTGCTACAGCATCCAGTTCCTGAGCATATCGATGAGCGTGCTTGCTTTGAGCAGATCGACTTGGCAAAAGACGTCGATGGCGTGACTTGTCTTGGTTTTGGTCGGATGGCGATGCAGCAGTCCGCTTATGGCTCGTGCACACCGCAGGGCATCATGCATTTATTAGAGCATCATGGTATCGAGCTGGCAGGTTTGGAGGCCGTGGTTGTAGGGCGTAGTGCTATCTTAGGTAAGCCAATGGCGATGATGCTATTAAATGCCAACTGTACTGTGACTATCTGCCATTCAAGAACCCAGGACTTAGCAGCACATATCAAACGTGCAGATATCGTTGTTGGTGCTGTAGGTGTGCCTGAATTGATTAAAGCAGAGTGGATCAAAGCTGGCGCAGTAGTTATTGATGCAGGCTTCCATCCAACAGCTGATGGCGGTGTCGGTGATATTGAAATGCAAGGTGTGGAAAATATTGCCAGTGCGTATACGCCAGTGCCAGGCGGCGTTGGCCCAATGACCATCAATACGCTGATTCGCCAAACGGTCGATGCAGCTGAAAAATCAGCCGGATTGAATGTTGGCTAAAAAGATAGTCATACGAATACTGATTGCCGATAGATAAGGGGTCTGAGTCTCCACAGTACAAAGACTCAGGCTAAATCAACCACATCTCAGTTGATAGGACTTAAACATGGCTAAAAAAAACGTAGGTATTCACGAGCGACTGCAAGGTATTGGTAGAGAGTTTGTCGATATCTGTCATTACGTTATTTTATTTTTAATCAGTGTGGTTGTCGTTTGGACCGCCGGTAAAGAGTTCGTTGGTATTATTCAAAAAGGCTCAGCAGATCTAAAAGATATCTTGATGTTATTTATCTATCTTGAGCTGCTCGCTATGATAGGTATTTATTTTAAAACCCATCGTCTGCCAGTACAGTTTTTGATATTTATTGCTATCACCGCTTTATCACGACATTTGGTCGTCGATGTACAGGCCGTCTCAGACTACTTTCATTTGTGGCTACTAGCGACGATTTCTGTCGCCATCATGCTATTGAGTGGCTCTATCGTGGTACTAACGTGGACGGCAAAAACATTCGGTCGTCCAGAGGACAATCTCGATAAACAGCATGCCAATCTAACGGTTAAAGCACTATTGCCTGATAATGCCCAAGCGCCTGATAGTCATACCAAGCACCGCCGTGAATAATTAGATAGCAATATAAAAAAAGAGCGACCAGTGGTTGCTCTTTTTTTTACGGATGGCGTTTGGCATTACAGCCATTTCAATCTTTTGAAATTGTAGTACAAGTAGCTACACAAAGCGATAATAACAGTCATGATAACAAGGTACGAGTACTTCCAATGCAGCTCGGGCATAAAGTCAAAGTTCATCCCATAAATACCAGCGATCGCTGTGGGTACGGCTAAGATACCTGCCCATGCCGCAAGCTTACGTACGACTTCGTTCTGCCCCATATTGACCATGGCCATATAGGTATTCATCACCACACTGAGCATTTCATTGAGACCATTGATGGCATCTAGCGAGTGTAAAAGGTGATCGTTGACATCGCGAAAGTAAGGTTTTGCCGCTTGAGAAAACCCTGAGACCAGCTCACTTTTTTTGTGATTAATAAAAAAGCTACAGATGTCTTGCACGGGCAAAATAATGGCGCGCATATGTACTAGCTGAGATTTGAGCTCGTAAAGATTTTTTAGAGTGCCTTTGTCAAACTCATAGGTAAAGACATAGCGCTCTTGTTCGCGCAAATATCGACCCAACCGATCGGTAATCGGCATATAGTTATCCACGATAAAATCGAGTATGGCATGCAGTACAAATATCGGGCCCATACGCAGCTTTTCAGGGCGACGGTGACAATGCTCGCGGACAGGCGCGTAGGAGTTTGACGGACCATTACGGATGGTAATCAGGTAGTTTTTACCCATGAATATCGCGGTGGTGCCATAACGAATGACATTGTCCTCTAACTTCGCCGTACGCAGTACCACAAACACCATGTCATTGTCGTAGTTTTCAACTTTGGCACGTTGATGATCGGCAAAAGCATCTTCAATCGCCAATTCATGTAGACCAAAGGCTTCTTTTACTTTGACCATGGTCTCTAGACTGGGATCGTAGAGACCGAGCCAAATAAACTGACCATTATTGTTTAGCGCCCGACTGACATCATTGAGCGCTACTGTATCGAGATTTTCCCCAGTTTTACGGGAGTAGGCATAGCAGCTGACCACTTCATCTCCACTTGAGGAGTCAATATCCTCATAGCGTTCAGAGTCGGGATCGTAGACTGTCATGGTCTCAATGGTGTCCTCAGTCGTGGCAGCAGCATCACCATAGATATAGCTATCATCATCGTCTAGATAGAGATGCTTGTCATTCATACTGGCATAGATATGATCCATATTGGAGTCAGGTGCAATATGAGCCGTTTTTTTAATCAATTGATTATTATCATTTTCCATATACTTTCCTGTCATATAATAAAAAACTTCAATAATCCAAATTTGTCGTAAACGCTGCTATCGTTTGCTCACCTTAGCTATAGGGCATAGCTTTTTAGGGTTTCAATATCGACTAAGCTTAATAAGCTTTCGTGACAAGCTTCTAGCTTTATTTGTGGGGCGATATCGAAATCTAACGCTTCGACCCAGCGCAGCGCACAGATACACCAGTAATCACCAGGCTGTAAACCAGCAAAATTGTACTCAGGTAGCGGAGTGATAAGATCGTTGCCACGGCTGGCTGAAAAGTTTAAAAACTCACTGGTCATCTTGGCACAAACGGTATGTTGACCGACATCGTGATTGCCAGTGTGACAAAAGCCATTGCGATAAAAGCCGGTAATAGGATCAAAGCAACAGCTGGCAAGGGCAGTGCCTAAGACGTTGCTTTGGTTAATGGCTGGGTTTGGGTGGTAATCAGATGACATAAGGCTTCCGAGATAAAAATATAGGGTAGTGTACCATGAGTCTGAGTCGAAAACGTGGTTCTAACCATACTGATGACAGTCTTCATTATACCAAGGCGATATTAATATTTTTAGTTGAACCACAACGTATCTAACACGATTATAATCGCCGTGTCTTTGACAGTAATGACCAGCAATTAGATAGTGATTGTGGCGAATTGTCACTAGGCGAACCTTAACTGCTATGCTAAACTAAAGCATTAAAGTGCCTTGGTGATTTATTAAGGTTTACTAGCGCATAAAGATACTCGTCTTATCGTCCTAACTTATACTTATTACTCACCCTTTTGCGGTTACCTAGTTTGTTCATAAATAATTGGGTCAATGATGTTGCGCGTTAAAAATAAAAATGCACAGTGTCAATGCAATTGTAAAGATAACCTTTAAGTACTGCATAAGTACCGCATCAGTACCGCGTTTTTGGTAAGCGATACGCCAAACAAGGATTTATTGTGTCTGTCAGTTCTGATTCTGCAAAACTTGCCCAGTTAAATACGACAAATGAAGCGGTGGCTCAGCCTGCCGAAAACACGGCTACCTCCACTAGCATGCCATATTTGAATAACTTTGCCAGCGACGTTGCCAATAGTTGGTTGTTGCCTGATGGGGTGGTGGATGTGCTGTTTGAAGATGCCCAAAAGCAAGAAGTGCTCAGGCACAAGCTTACGCAGCAGCTGATTACTCACGGCTATCAGTTGGTCAATCCACCAATGATTGAATTCACCGAGTCGCTGCTGAGTGATGCCTCAGAAGATCTAAAGCGCCAAACTTTCAAAATTATCGATCAGCTAACTGGTCGCTTGATGGGCGTGCGCGCTGATATTACCCCGCAGATTTTACGTATCGATGCGCATCACGGTGGCACGGGTATTGCTCGTTATTGCTATGCAGGTGATGTGATTCATACCTTGCCGTCAGGGCTTTTTGGCTCACGGACGCCATTGCAATTGGGTGCTGAGATTTTTGGTTGCGGCGAACTGGCTGCCGATATCGAACTGATAGATGTGTTGTTTAGCATGGTGAATAGCTTGGATATGAGCGCCACCTTGCACATCGATTTGGGTCACGTAGCGATATTTAAGCGTTTGGCCGAATTGGCTGAATTGCCAGCGCACGATACTCAGCAGTTGATGAACTTGTATGCCAATAAGAATTTGCCAGAACTAAAGCGGGTTTGCCAAACACTACCAATGGGTGATGACTTTTATGCATTGGCGCGCTTTGGTCATGATATGGCGCATTTATTGGCAAAACTGTCAGCGACAGCACAGCAGGATACCCAAATCGCAACTGCTGTAGACGAACTACAACGACTAAAGTCTTACTTAGAAGAACAATGGCAGTGCCCAGTAAGTATCGATGTGACAGAGCTATCAGGCTATCATTATCATACAGGTATTGTATTTAACGGTTATATCAATAGCGAAACCCAGCCGTTGGTACGGGGTGGACGTTTTGACGGTATGCAGAGCTATACCCAGCAGCCGCGTGAAGCCACCGGCTTTAGTATGGACGTCAGCCGTTTACTCGCGCATACGCAGCTTGATGCACCAAGCATTGTGCTGGTGGATTATACCGCATTGCACAATGCCGATAAGACCCAGAAGCAGACGTTGCTACAACAAGTGGAAAGTCTACGTCAGCAGGGCTATCGCGTTACCATGCCATTAGATACTCAAGACCATCCAGCAGATGTCACGCATCGCTTAAGTTTCGCAGACAATGAGTGGCAGTTACAGAGCGTGTAAATATAGCTTTGTTAAGCCATACTTAATGTTGCTATCGTGACTGTTATTTTTTGACATTATCAAAATCATTTTAGTTTTTTAAACCGTTATTGCACACACCTCAATACATAAAGGTAAGGATTGATCATGGGTAAGAATGTCGTAGTTTTGGGTAGCCAATGGGGCGATGAAGGTAAAGGTAAGATTGTTGATTTACTAACCGAAAAAGCCTCAGCAGTTGCTCGCTTTCAAGGCGGTCACAACGCAGGTCACACGTTAGTTGTCGATGGCAAAACCACCGTCTTGCATTTAATCCCATCAGGTATCCTGCGTGAAGGCGTCACCTGCTTCATCGGTAACGGCGTGGTGTTAGCACCTGACGCATTGCTAAAAGAGATGAAAGAGCTAGAAGACAATAACGTACCAGTACGTGAGCGTCTGCGCATTTCACCGAACTGCCCACTTATCATGCCTTACCATGTCGCACTTGACCAAGCACGCGAAGCCAAGCGTGGTACTGGTAAAATCGGTACGACGGGTCGCGGTATCGGTCCTGCGTACGAAGACAAAGTTGCGCGCCGTGCCATCAAGCTTGCTGATTTATTCCGTGATGATTTAGAAGAAAAATTACGCAACTTAATCGAATATCATAACTTCCAACTGACGCAGTATTACAAAGTCGAAGCGATTGATTTTGATGAGACATTGAAGCTTTGTAAAGAATGGAAAGAAGAGATTAAAGGCATGGTTACTGATGTGACTGAAGACCTTAATCAATTGCGCCTTGCTGGCAAGAACCTGATGTTTGAAGGTGCGCAGGGTACATTACTTGATATCGATCATGGTACTTATCCGTTTGTGACCAGCTCAAGCGTCACTGCTGGTGGCGTATCGACTGGTACTGGTATCGGTCCATTGTATTTAGACTATGTACTTGGTATTACCAAAGCTTACACCACGCGTGTTGGTAGTGGCCCGTTCCCAACTGAATTGTTTGACGATGTTGGCGCGCATTTAGCCAAAGTCGGTCATGAGTTCGGTGCGACAACTGGTCGTGCGCGTCGCTGTGGTTGGTTCGATGCCGAAGCCTTACGCCGTGCAGTGGTATTGAACTCCCTATCAGGTATTTGCTTGACTAAGCTTGACGTGTTGGATGGCTTAGAAGAGCTGCTTATCGGTGTGGGTTACGACTTGCCTGAGACTGAATGTAAAGGCGCGCACGATGCTGAATTCTATGAGTCAGTTACGCCAAAATACGAAACCTTACAAGGGTGGAGTGAGTCAACCGTTGGTATCACCAATTATGACGACTTGCCAGAAAATGCGAAAAAATACATCAAGCGTATCGAAGCATTGATCGATTGCCCTATCGATATCATCTCAACTGGTCCTGACCGCGAAGAGACCATCGTATTGCGTGATCCGTATGATGCTTAATTCGTAACAGATTTATTGAGCGCAAAAAACCTCCATGACTTCAAAGTCAATGGAGGTTTTTTTTATGATAGTTTATTAGGGCGTGTCCTCATTTTTAGCCCATTTATAGTCAGAGCACTTTTAAACCGCTACGGTGTTACCCGCCCTAGATTTACTCAGTGTACTATCTGCGGCCGGTTGCCTTGTAGCGATTCTAAAATTCCTTGACTATAGATACAATCGCTTGAATTGAGGACACGCCCTAAATATAGTTATAAACTATTATTTAGTTTCTAATTATATTTAACAAAGTTAAACTGTTCAAAAGAGACCTGAAATAATAGGAGCAAAGATATTATTATCTTTGTAAGGTGCCATTTAACATGGTAAAAGGGAATTTTAATAACAGCCAAATAAAAAAGGGAAGTGTTATGAACATTAATATCGTTAAAAATACTATGAGTAAAACATCCTTAGCACTATTAACATCCGCTGCCTTTATGTTTCCCATGATGTCATGGGGTGCTCAAAATTGTGACAAGCCAATCAATGATTTTGACGGTTTATATTGCTTAACCAAAGTATATTTGGAGGCAGATAAAGAGCTTAATAGTTCTTATGCGCAGTTGGCTAAACGCTTAAATACCTCGCAAAAAACCAAATTAAAGCGCGGCCAACTTGCTTGGATGCGTGAGCGTAATGATCAGTGCAGTTATAGCGATGATGAAAATAGTTTTTATGTCAATATGGACTGTGCGACTCGGGTGACGACTGAGCGAGTGAACTTCTTAAACGAGCGTGTGCGTGAATGTAGCGCGGGTAGTTGTCGAGACAGCCGCTTAGCCGAGTAGTTGTTTTTAGTATTGCTTGGAAGCAATCATCTTCATAGTTTCATATTAGCGAAAAAACCCTCAACATATAAGGCTAAGGGTTTTTTCGCTAATAATATTTATATAGCAGTTTTGCTCAGCCAGTCCCATGCTTATAAATGACAAGGCTGGTTAGCGATTAGATAAGTAAGGTAAGTACCTGCTATTGACAAATACTTGCTTTCTCTTAGGATAGACCGCCTTTATAAATTTACTTTTATGCAAGGTACGGTCATAAATTAACCCTATCATTTATAGTCTTAATCATTATAATAGGCAGCAATCCTATGTTGGCGCTCATATTATCGTATTGATAGACAATGAGTTATTTAAGTTTGCCCAAGTCAACATTGTGGCCAAAGATAAAACAAAGCATTGACCATTTTATTTTTATCCAATTTATCATTTATTAGGAGCTTTTCATGGCTAACGAACGTACTTTATCTATCATCAAACCTGACGCAGTTGCTGGCAACCACATCGGTGCTATCTATAGCCGCTTCGAGCAAGCTGGTCTAAAAATTGTTGCAGCAAAAATGATGCAACTTGATGACGAAAAAGCAGGCGGTTTTTACGCTGAGCACGCTGAGCGTCCATTTTACAACGATCTAAAATCTTTCATGATGTCAGGTCCAGTATTGGTATCAGTACTAGAAGGCGAAAACGCTATCGCTCAGCATCGTGAAATCATGGGCGCTACTAACCCAAAAGATGCTGCTGAAGGTACTATCCGTGCTGATTTCGCTAGCAGCATCGATGAAAACGCGGTTCATGGTTCAGATTCAGCTGAATCAGCCGCACGTGAAATCAGCTACTTCTTCAATGAAGAAGAAGTTTGTGCACGTACGCGCTAGTAGCAGCAATTATTAATATCCGTTTATAGTGTTGGTTATTAATAATTAGTTTTGCAAGACGGCTTATATCTTATGGGTATAAGCCGTTTTAGCTATTATAATAATCCTATTATTCATTGAAATCTTTAACGACTTGCCTCATTATTGGTTTTACGTAGCGTTATCAATCCCTTATCAGCATGTTTTTATCAAATGCGCTCATAACGGATTGCTCATGCACTCATATAATATGTATGTATGACAACATTCATATAAACAATTGCAGCGCTTATTTAAGCTTATGCAAAAAGGTTATCTATTATGTCCACTGTTCAATCACCGATCCAACATATCCCTACTAAGCTAACAGATAGTATCAAGCTAGTAGATGAAGCGCAGGCAAAAACCAACCTGCTAGGAATGACGCAAGCCCAACTTGCAGAGTATTTTAAGAGCATTGGCGAAAAGCCATTTCGCTCAACGCAGGTGGTTAGGTGGATATATCAGCAGGGCGTGACCGATTTTGAGCAAATGACCAATTTAAGCAAATCACTGCGCGATAAATTGTCAGCCAATGCTTGCGTCGTTCCGCCAAAAGTCATTCATCGTCAATACAGTGATGACGGCACGCGGAAATGGGTGTTCGAAGTGACTGGTGGCTCACTGGTTGAGACGGTACTGATTCCAGCAGATGACAGTAAGATAAATGGCCGTAAGACTTTATGCGTGTCTTCACAAGTTGGCTGCGCGCTGGATTGTAGTTTCTGTAGTACTGGTAAACAAGGCTTTGAGCGCGATTTAACGGCGGCTGAAATCATCGGACAATTATGGGTAGCTAATGCTTCTTATATGACTGACGAAAATGACAGCTTAGAAAACGTTGATCATAGCTTATGGGAAAATAACGTCACTAATGTGGTGATGATGGGCATGGGTGAGCCACTACTAAACTACAAGCCAGTGGTTGGTTCGATGGAGCTAATGCTTAGCGATCACGCTTATGGTTTGTCAAAACGTCGGGTGACATTATCAACCTCAGGTGTCGTGCCAAAAATGTATCAGTTGGCGCAAGATATCGATGTGGCGTTAGCGATTTCACTGCACGCACCTAATGATGAGCTACGCAACGAGCTAGTGCCTATTAATAAAAAGTATCCGCTAGAAGAGTTGATGGCAGCCGCTCGCAATTATGTTTATGACGTCAATCCGCGCCATAAAAAGCATGTGACGATTGAATATGTGATGCTAGATGGTGTCAATGATAGCAATGAGCATGCTCATCAATTGGTTGCTTTATTGGGTGATTTGCCAAGCAAAATTAATCTTATTCCGTTTAACCCGTTCCCGCATGCAAACTATGACAAATCAAGCAACAATCGCATTCACGCTTTTAGCAATATTTTAAGTGAAGCAGGATTTGTGTGTACGATTCGCCAAACCCGTGGTGATGATATCGATGCGGCCTGTGGTCAATTAGTCGGACAAGTTGCTGATCGTACTAGACGTTCGGCAGCGTGGCAGCAAAGCATCAAAGATCGTGAAAACGTGTAGGATGATGTCGTTTGTGATATTGATGGTTTAGGGCAGCGTTGATAAAAGTGATAAACAACCTATAAAGGTTGGACAATTAGCTGTCTTTTATCCATCACAACGGTAATAAAATTGTAGTCATAACCGCTAATAACCATGAAGGCAGCAATTAATAGTAACTAAATTGTACTTATGGGGGCTAAATCTATTAAACTGATGCTTCTTTGATCCCCTGTACTGAACCACAGTTTTATGATGGCGGCTATGATGACTTCTAAAGATTCTTGTCAGTTCAAATATCAAAAACCATTTCTTTCAGCGTTCAAGCCGTTGATATCAGCGATTGAGTCACTGGCTACGCCAAAGCGTATGCTGCTGGCAAGTGCATTGGCAGGCTTGCTAGTGAGCGGCTGTCAAAGTACAACAACCAACGATCTAACGGGTAGCACCCCTTATCAAACGTCCACGCGACCGACTAGCGATCGCAACTTGGATCAACAAGAGATTGCTCGTGTGCGCACCTCACTTGCCGCGCAATATATCCGCAAAAACGAGCTTGATACCGCGCAGCGTCAGCTAGAAAAAGCCTTTGCTGCGGATAGCCGTTACGCGCCAGCCTATGATATGATGGGCGTTTTGTTGCAGCAAGAAGGCAGCCGCATCAATCTTGAAAAAGCCGACCAGTATTTTAAAAAAGCCATCGCGCTTGATAAAGATTTTGAGCAGGCGCACAATAATTACGGCGTTTATTTGTCGCAGATGAAGCGTTACAAAGAAGCAGCGGCGCAGTTTGAAATCGCCGGTGCAGCATTAGGCTATGAAGGCCGTATTGGGGCGTTAGAAAACTTGGGTCGCACTTACCTGCAACTCGACGATCATCCGGCAGCTGCCAAAGCATTCTTGCGGGCGTTAGATGGCAATCGCAACAGTATTATTGCCCATATTGAATTGGTAGATTTATTGCTTGAGCA
This sequence comes from Psychrobacter sp. PAMC 21119, assembly GCF_000247495.1. NCBI lineage: Bacteria > Pseudomonadati > Pseudomonadota > Gammaproteobacteria > Moraxellales > Moraxellaceae > Psychrobacter > Psychrobacter sp. PAMC 21119. The sequence continues at coordinate 120,397 of NZ_AHVZ01000017.1, forward strand.
GCAGCGTGTGCAACAAGCACAGCGGCTCTATGATGAGACTTTGATACTGGTACAAGGGCAGGGCATTAGCCCGCGCTTACTATTGCAAGGCATCAAAATTGCCGCTGCACAAAATAACAAAACAACGCGCCAGCAATTGGCACAGCAGCTTTTATCCGCTTATCCGTTAAGCGATGAGGCAAAACAACTTAAGACTTGGCTTAATAATCCAGAGGCACCATGGAAATGACCACCCCATCATCAAACACTCAATCTAACCAGCAGGGATCATTTGGTGCTGTATTGCAACAAGCCCGAAAAAATAAGCAAGTCAGCTTAGAAGAGGTGGCAGCTGAGCTATTTATTTTAAAACGACATTTACAAGCGCTAGAGAGTGAGAATTTCTCTGAGCTACCGCAAGCCGCTTTTGCTCGTGGTTTTGCGATTAATTATGCCAAGTTTTTGGGTTTGGATCCGGTAAAAATTGCAAGCAGCTTTGATGCCGCTTATCCCAAAGAGCTCAAAGCTCAATTAGCAAACAATACCGATACGCCTTTGCGTCCAATGGGTACATTGCAGCGTGATACGCATAACCGTATTCGCTTTAACCCTTTGTTAATCATAGGTGTTATCGGGCTAATCATCTTAGCGATATTTCTATTTCGTATGGTGAGCAATGCGAGCAAAGAAAATAACCAAGAACCAACCGTCGCTGTCGAGGACATATCAGCCGTCGAGCAAGCACAAGGTGCAGCGATTAATACGAATGCCAATGGGGTCGGCGCGTCTGGCTCTGCGCTCAATTTAGGCGGTGATGCCAATACCGATGTGGCAGTTTTAGACGTCAAACTGACAGATAACGCCATCATCAGCATTACTGACGCTTCTGGCAGCAACTTGATGAATGGTGCGCAGACCACTGGTGACCATAAATTATCAGGCATGCCACCATTTAATGTACAGATTGATAATGTCGATAATGTTAGCTTAATGCTGAATCAAGAAGCCGTCGCTCTAGATACTTATGCTACGGATAAGCAGGCCAGTTTTGAGTTGGCTCCTTAGTCTTTCTGTTTTTTCGCCTATTGTTTTTTAGTTCTGATTAAAGGATTTATGTATGTCAATGCCATCGCCTATTAACCGTCGTTTGACCAAAAAAATCTATGTCGGTGATGTCGCGATTGGTGGCGATGCACCGATAAGTGTGCAAAGCATGACCAACACGGACACCTGTGATGTGGCCGCAACCGTGGCTCAAATCGAACGCTGCGTCGAAGCTGGTGCCGATCTGATGCGCGTATCAACGCCAACGATGGACACGGTCAAAGCCTTTGGTGAGATTCGAAAGCTGGTTAGCGTACCATTGATTGCCGACGTACATTTTGACCATAAGATTGCGCTAGCGGTTGCCGAAGCGGGTGCAGATTGTCTACGTATCAATCCAGGTAATATCGGTAGCGATGCCAAAGTACGTGAAGTCGTCGCTTGTGCCAAATATCATAACATTCCTATTCGTATCGGCGTCAATGCTGGCTCATTAGAAAAAGACATTCAGCGTAAGTATACAGAGCCGAATGGCGCGGCGATGCTGGAATCGGCGATGCGTCATATCGATATTTTAGAGCGCCTGAACTTTGATCAATACAAAGTCTCGGTCAAAGCCAGTAATGTGTTTTTGACTATGGATGCCTACCGTCTTATCTCTGCCCAAATCGACAATCCGCTGCATTTAGGTGTCACCGAAGCTGGCGTTTATCGTACCGGTTCGGTCAAGTCCGCCATTGCTCTCGGTGGCTTATTATTGGACGGCATTGGCGATACCATTCGTATCTCGTTGGCAGCAGAGCCAGAAGAAGAAATTAAAATTGGCTTTGATATTTTAAAATCGCTCAATATTCGTTCTAATGGCGTGAACTTTATTGCTTGTCCGAGCTGCTCTCGTCAAGAGTTTGATGTGATTAGAGTGATGACCGCATTAGAGTCACGCTTAGAAGATGTGCGCGAACCGATGAATTTGTCAGTGATTGGCTGTAAAGTGAACGGCCCAGGTGAGGCGAAGGAATCTGATATAGGTATTGTTGGCGCTGCACGTAAGTCATTGGTCTATCGTATGGGCGAAAAAAGCCATCTTATCGACACCAATAACTTGGTTGATGAAATAGAAAGTATGGTTCGCGCGCATGCAGAAGAGCTGGCCAAGAAACGTGAGAATGAAATTATTCGGGTAAAATAAGCTGCCGTATTTCAGATTCCGATAGCGCTCGTTGAAGCGTCACAACAATAATAGAATACTTGTTAAAATTTTTAAGGATATGACCGTACCATGATTAAAGCTATTAAAGGGTTTAATGATATTTTGCCTGACCAATCCGCAAAATGGCTGCATCTAGAGGCGATATTGGCTGATGTGCTGGGTAGATACGGTTATGAACATATTCGTCTACCAATTGTAGAACAAACTGATTTGTTTGCCCGTGCTATTGGCGGAGCAACCGACATTGTCGAAAAAGAGATGTATAGCTTTACCGATAAGTCTGAGCCACCAACGCCCTTAGCATTGCGTCCTGAAGGCACAGCTGGCGCGGTACGGGCAGTGATTGAACACAATCTACTGCGCGGCGATACACCAAAATTATGGTATATCGGACCGATGTTCCGCTATGAGCGTCCACAAAAAGGTCGCTATCGCCAGTTTCATCAATTGGGTGTCGAGAGCTTTGGTAGTGCGCTACCGGATGCCGATGCTGAACTGATTGCCATGACGCATCTGATGTGGCAAGAGCTGGGTCTAAAAGATGAGATGCATTTGCAGTTGAATAGCTTGGGCGAGCTGGATGAGCGTCATGCTTATCGCGAGGCGCTAGTTGCTTATTTAACCGACAAACAAGATCAGCTAGACGATGATAGCAAACGCCGCTTGACGACCAATCCATTGCGCATTTTAGACAGTAAAGAGGCGAGCACCCAAGCGGTATTGGCAGACGCGCCAAAGCTTGCTGACTTTTTAGGGGCAGACAGCGTCGCGCATTTTGAACAAGTGCAAGCGTATTTGACCGACCTTGGCATCAGTTTTGAAATTAACCCGCATTTAGTACGTGGTCTTGATTACTATAACAAAACTGTCTTTGAGTGGGTAACCGACAAGCTGGGTAGTCAAGCGACGGTTTGTGCTGGCGGGCGTTACGATGGTTTGATTGGACAGCTAAAGTCTATCGGCGGACGTGATGATAAAGACGACAAAAAACCAGTAAAGTCTGAGCCTGCGGTTGGTTTTGCTATGGGACTTGAGCGTTTATTATTGCTCATGGAAGCTGTCGCTCCGATTGCTGATGTGCCAGCTTGTGATGTCTTTGTCGTGGCTCACCCAGATGTTTATAGCGCGGGTATTGGCTATGCGCAAAACTTACGCTATAGCCGCGCAGACTTACGAGTAAAAATGGCCAGTGCGACGAGTCTGAAAGCGCAAATGAAAAAAGCGGATAAATCTGGTGCAGCGCTGACCGTTATTATTGCGCAGCAAGAGCTGGACGATCATACCATTAGCATCAAAGACATGCAGACAGGCGAGCAAAAGACCGTCATGCAAGACTGGTTGTTAAGTAAAGATAATTTTTCTCGAAAATAATCAGTTTTGGCTTTTTTGGTTTTCAATATCAGTAATTTAATAACAATTATATCAGGTAACTACCTATGGCTCTGACACCCAATTCGCCGAATGCAGACAACTCAATGCAAGCCCTAAAACAGTACGGCAGTTATATTGTCACTGCGATTCTGTTGGCACTGGCTGCTTATTTTGGCTGGACGTATTGGCAGGACAATCATGCCCGTGTGGATACGGTTGCTGCTGATCATTATGCGGACATCCAGCGGTTGAATGAAGAAGTCAGTCTGGCATCACAGAACCCAGATTTAGAAGCAGAGGCGAAAACGGCACTGGCAGAGAGCCGTACGCAGTTAGATAAAGATATTGATACTTTGGTGAGCACGCATGGTGAGTCAGTTTATGCGTGGCAAGCACTGATGATTAAAGCGCGCCAGCAAGTTGATAGTGATGACTTTACAGGGGCAAGCGAGACGCTAAAAAAAGCACTGGCAATCGATTTGGGTGATGCAGGTTTAACAGCAATTACTCGTCTGCGTTATGCCAAAACGCTCTTGGCTGCTGGTGATGCAGATGCAGCCTTAGCCGAAGCCAACAACGATATGCCAAGCTCATTTGAAGCCAGTCAGCAAGAGCTATTGGGCGATGTGTATTTGGCACAAGACAATAAAGACTCAGCGATTAAGTCTTATAACAATGCTTGGGAATTATTACGCAGTCGTCAAGAAACACGTGCGGTATTGGCTTTAAAAATGGAAAGTCTTGGTATCGTGCCTGAGCCTATCGAGTCGCAAGCTAGCCTAATTCAAGAGTCTGCCACTGCTGAGCAGCCATTAGTGATTGAAAATACGACAGCTGCTACTGAGCAACCCTCTTAGTTTTAATGATTTATCTGATAACTCAATTATCGAATGACTAAAACCGTTCTACAAACTAAGTAGCGCAGCAAGTCAGCAGGGTAGTATTCAAAGTTAAGGTCAATATACCGAACTTTTTTATTACGGATCAATTGCTTATTTACTGATGACTAATTTATTAATTGTTAATTTATTTGTAGTGAGAACTTATAATGACTCAATCTATTTGCTCTAGCAACACGTTAAAGGCTAAAACCATCAAGATGACGATCATGCATGTGGCTGTCATCGCAGCGATGGCAACAGCTGTCGCTGGCTGTAATCGCGGTATCAAACCTGTCGTCAACGATCCTGTTAAACTGGTGCAAATTGCGCAGCCTATTAGCGTGCTACAGCCCGTGTTTAGCACTGATGTCGGTAACAAAAAAGCCAGCAAAAAAGATCCACTTGATTTGCAAGTGGGTTACGCCAACTCGCAAATTGTTACTGCTTCGCGCGGTGGTGATTTGACTGGTTTTAATAATGCCGGTCAAGAGCTGTGGTCAGTGAATGTAGGTGATCAAATCACAGGTGGTGTTGCAATAGATGCCTTGAGTCAAACTGCGATTGTCAGTACGCGTGGCGGTCAAATTATGGCCTTTGATAGCACTACTGGCGCAAAACGCTGGCAGCAGCAGTTATCAGGATCGGTATTGTCACCAGCACTTATTACTAATAATCGGGTGATTTTGTCAGCTAATGATGGTTTCTTGCACGGCTTATCACTACAGACTGGCCAGTCAGTATGGCAATTTGCTACCCAAGTACCCGCTATCAGCGTACGTGGTAGTGCGGCACCAACTTTGTTAGATGATAAAACAGCATTATTGGCTACGGCTGATGGGCGTTTACATGCTGTGACTACCGATAGCGGTTTACCGCAGTGGTCAAGACGTGTTGGTGTTGGTGCGGGCAGTAGCGAAGTTGAGCGTATGAGCGATGTCGATGGCAAGCCTGTCGTCAGTAACAATCAGCTGTTTGCCATTAGCTATAGTGGGCAATTATTAGGCATTGATTTAGCGTCACGTCAAGTCATGTTCATTAATGATCTTGCTAGCCTAAAAGCGCTTACAGTAAACAACCAGCAAGTCATTGCCACCAGCTTAGACGGAAAAGTGGTTGCTTATGATCGCAACAGTGGTGAGATGTTGTGGGAAAGTGAAGAGTTGGCTTATCGCCACTTAACCAACCCTGTTATGATTGGAAACTATATTGCAGTGGGTGATTATGATGGGGTCGTGCATTTATTTGACCCTGCCAGCGGAAAAATCGTCAGCCGTGTAGAGACCAAAGGCGCGCTCACCAACTTGCAAGCAGAAGGTAGCCGTTTGCTGACCCAAAGTACCTCTGGTCAAGTGGCTATTTGGCAATTGGCTCGCTAAGATTTTATGGGCAGGCGCTTTATTAATAAGGTTTTTTAAGCCTGTGATTAAGCGTACTGCTCAATGTCGATGCTATGATGAGGCTATGCCGACGTTACGAGGAATAAACGCTGCTTCGTCGGCGTTTCGTGCCTTTTGCAAATGGCTTGTTTAACGCTGAGGTTTCGCGTACTCTATGCGACCGATGCGCTGCCAACATTATCTCTATATAATAGTGGTATGTAGTGTCTGTATAGAATACCTATAAACAGTATTCATAAATAATACTACTAGCTAGGTATGCCCACTATTCACTGTAAAATAGCCAATAATTCATTTTTATTGCTATAGTCAGTTCAATATAATTTAGAGACAAGAAAGGCGAGTGAAAGTACTACAAATAGTAGACTAAGCGAGCCTGACATCGTATTTTATTTATAGAGTATTGACTATATCGTTTTATATTTATCATTCATTTTAGTTTACGGTCAAGCGCAGTATATTTACTCATATCATTAAACGAGTAGCTGTCTTATCCGTCATTGTACCCTTCACTGAGAGTAACCCATGAGTATCAAGCCTGTGGTCGCCTTAATTGGTCGTCCAAACGTCGGTAAATCTACCTTATTTAATCAGTTCACTAAAAGTCGGCAGGCACTGGTTGCTGATTTGTCAGGGCTGACTCGTGACCGTCAATACGGCGATGCGGTATATGAAGGCAAAGCCTTTATTGTCGTCGATACGGGCGGTATTGGTGAAGCTGATGATGGTAGCGGCAACATCGATGATTATATGTCTGAGCAGTCGCATACTGCTATTCACGAAGCGGATATCATCGTATTTGTGGTTGATGCTCGTGCTGGTATGATTGGCGCTGATGCCGAAATCGGTAAGTTCTTGCATACCCTTGGTAAACCCGTTTATGTGGTTGCCAATAAAGTCGATGGTGTACATGACTCCGCGCCTGCAGAGTTTTATGCTTTAGGCTTGGGCGAGCCGTATCCAATGGCTGCCAGTCATGGTCGCGGTGTCGGTAATTTACTAGAAATACTGACCGCCGATATGCCTGAACAAGATGCGATGGTAGAACCAAGAGGCTTAAAGCTTGCCATTATCGGTCGTCCAAACGTTGGTAAATCTACCTTGGTAAACCGCTTATTGGGTGAAGATCGCGTCGTGGTGTTTGACATGCCTGGCACCACACGTGACAGCATTTATATCCCTTATAAGCGCGATGGCAAAGACTACGTATTGATTGATACCGCTGGTGTTCGTCGCCGCGGAAAAATCGATGAAAAAGTAGAGAAATTCTCGGTTATCAAAACCTTGCAAGCGATTGAAGACTCTAACGTCACGGTTATTGTCATCGATGCCCACGAAGGTATCGTTGATCAAGATTTGCATATGATAGGCTATGCACTCGATGCAGGTCGTGCCTTAGTGGTAGCGATCAATAAATGGGATGGTCTGACACAAGATCAAAGAGACTATATCAAAATTGAGATGGATCGCCGTTTTAACTTCATTCCGTATGTAAAAGTGCATCTAATCTCAGCATTACATGGTACTGGTGTGGGTAATTTATATCCATCTATCCTACGCGCTTATCAATCTTCTATGTTTGAAGTGTCAACCAACCGTTTGACCCAAATTTTACAAGATGCAGTGACCGCTAATCCGCCACCGACGGTTGCTGGTCGTCGTATCAAGCTACGTTATGCCCATATTGGTGGTCACAATCCACCCGTGATAGTTATCCATGGTAACCAAACTGGCTCGCTGCCTAAAAGCTATCAGCGCTACCTAGAAAACCAATTCCGTCAGGTGTTCAAGCTCGAAGGCACACCGCTTAACGTAGTCTTTAAGCTGAACGAAAACCCATACGCCAACAAAAGCGATACGCCGACCAAAGCGAAGGCGCAGCAGTTGCGTCAGCGTGAACGCAATCGAGCGCAAAAGTTCACCACCAAAGATAAAAAACCTCGTTAACGCGGTAGACTTATTACCTTTTAGCTCTTTATAAAGCACCAAGGTAGACTCTGCTGCAGCTTTGTTATAACAAGGCTGCAACAGAGTCTACTAATGTTGCTCTTATCATATCTTGCAAATACCTGTAATATAAATAACCAGTCGTCTTAACTCAGTTGAGTGACATGAACAACCAACCGTTGCAAATCCTTCCTAAGTTTATCTGGCGCTCTGTCGTGCAAGCCATCATTTTGGCTGTGCTGGTAGGTATTCTATTGTCTTTTGTCTATGGCTTTGTGCATCACTATCAGCAACAGCATCGCCATATTCAGCAGTTGGCTGCCTTATTGACGAGCAGTGCATCGACGATAGACGGTGCAGATACTGTTGCCAGACAAGTCAGTATTGTGTTGGCGGCAGAACCAAATATCCAAAGTATTTTATTTTATTCAACACCGCAGCCTATTGCAGATATAGATAGGTTCACAGCCTACCAGTCACACGATGATTGGCAAAACGCTTTGTTCGCTGATACGGTCAGCTTCAATTATCCGGTTGTCAGTGACGATATCACTACCGATAGCGCTGCAACGATAGCCGCTACTGAGCAAACAGACAAGTCTTTATCAGATAACATGATCGATCCGCCAGACCTTGAGGCGTTAACTGATGATAGTACCTTGGTTGGCTATATTAATATAACTTTAGACGTAGATAAACTGCGTGCCAACTGGTTGCGCAGTAACTTACTATTATGGCTTATCACCACTATATTGGCTGTCATTTGGATGCTATATATTCTGCGCAAACTCAGCTGGCCTGTCAAAGATATTGCAGCGCTAACCGACGTATGTGAAATCGTTAGCAAGCACCCAGAGCTTGAACAGCTGCCCGTTATTTCGCAGCAGTTTGAGTTTCAAGAACTGCTGCAAATTAAGCAGACTTTTACGGTCTTGTTTGATCGCTTGCAAAAGGCACAACAAGACTATGAGTCACTTGCTGTTTTTGAGCAGCAGTTACATCATAAGGATTTGTCTTTAAATGTACAGTTGCATAATTTTCAAAGCATGATTACCCATGAGTTAAAAACCTCGCTGAATGCTATTGTGGGCGGCTTACAGATATTAGATGATGAGCGACTAAGTGATGAGCAAAAAGACGCGTTAGATATCATTCGTAATGGCAGTGAAAAATTGGTATTGTCACTTGACCAAATCATTCAGTTGAATCAAATACAAAAAGGTCAGATTAGCATCCATTCGAGCGAGTTTAATCCGCTTCAGTTAATTGCTGATCTGTTGGTGGATTTTGAGTCTATTGCTAAACAAAAAGGCTTGACGTTACTCAGCCATGTCTATCATATAGACTATACTCTTGAAGGCGATGTCGACAAAATAAAACAGGTATTATCGATACTCCTTAGTAATGCGATTAAGTTTACCCCAGTAGGGCAAGTGAGTATTACCTCGCAATTGACCCACTTTGACAACAGTAACCGTTGGCAAATCACTATTAAAGATACCGGTATTGGGATCGATAGTGATTATATCGAGGATATTTTCAACCCATTTTTTCAGGTGGATTCATCACAAACCCGTCAATATGAGGGGACGGGTATCGGCTTGCCAGTGGTCAAACAAATCGCTCAGCTAATGAGCGCGACTATCGAGGTTGAGAGTACCTTAGGCGTCGGTACACAGTTCATGTTCACTATTCCTTTGCCCAATAAACACCAAGTTCATCAGCAAAACCTGTTGGCTGGTTTGGTTGTGGTTTATTATTATATTCATGAAACAGGGTTTTTGGTGGATGAGCTACAGCGTTTGGGAGCGGTGGTCATCTGTCATCAGCAGGGGCATCTCGTTATCGATGAGCTAAATACGAGAAAAGTCGATATGGTGATGTTTGCAGAAGACGTACCCTCCAGTAATGCTGAAGTCATAGCCAAGCGTATACGCCAGTTTGAAAGCTACCAGAGTGAGTACCGTGCTTTATTAGTGTATTGGTTCGCCCCAGATCAGTCGCAATATTTAGACAGTTTTGAGCATGGGCTAAAAGCGGCAGGTGTCGATTATTGCCATAGCGCCGCCTATGATGATAAAGCCTTAAGTGATCTGCTAAAAAGTTGGCTAATATGGGCTTAACTCATTATAAAACTTTCTTATTTTAAAGGGATGGCTTTTAAATAAATTATTCTGAAAGTGATTAGCCTAGACAGACTAAGTTTAGAGATAACCTTACATCAAATGAACTGGTTTCAATATAAATTAGCGTAAACCTCAACACGCCTTAACATAGCAATAAAAAAGACGCCCATATTTAAGGCGTCTTTTTTATTAATTGATACTTTTAAAAAGTATTTGTGTTATTACTAGGGCGTGTCCTCATTTTAAAAATGGTGATAAAAATGAGATAAATCGCAGTCAAACAAGGAAAATAGCGCAGATAATATCGAGATATTAGTCAGCTATTTGACGCCATTTGACAAGATTTAGCCATTTTTAACCCATTTAGATAACTATCGATTGAATTGAGGACACGCTCTAAAGCACCAATTTAAAATAAGTTTTGTACCCAGCGTACCGCATGTTGCCACATACGACTCATAAAGCCTGATTGCTCGACATCATTGGTCGCGATGATAGGCACTGATGCGACTGCTTTACCATCAATGACAGCCATCAATTTTCCAACTTCTTGACCCTTTTTGATAGGTGCTTCTAGGCTTTCAGGGATATCAACCACGGTCGTGATTTTATTTTTCTGCGTTTTGCTGGTCAAAATTTGCAGGTTGTCACCAGTGGTTAGCTCTACTTCCTCAGCTTCTCCAAACCATACAGGTATCTTGCTTACGAATTGGCCAGCAGGTGCCTTGGTTACGGTAGTAAAATGACCAAAGCCCCAGTTGAGCAGCTCACGTGATTGATCGGCACGTGCTTGCTGGCTCTCTGTTCCCATAATCACAGAAATCAAGCGCATGCCATCACGATTGCTTGAAGCCGCTAAGCAATAGCCTGCTGCATCAGTGTGGCCAGTTTTTAGACCATCAACGGTTGGATCGGTTGCAAGTAGAGCATTACGGTTACCTTGAGTAATACCGTTATAGGTGAACTCTTTTTCGGCATAAATACCATAATAGTCACCGCTATTTTTGACGATAGCGCGCGCCAACTTGGCCAAATCCAATGCAGAGGCTTCATGACCTTCGTCAGGCATGCCCGTAGAGTTAACGAAGTGGGTGTTCTCCATACCAAGCTTTTGCGCTTGCTCATTCATTAAAATAGCAAATGAGTCTTCGCTGCCAGCAATATGCTCTGCCATCGCTTTTGAGGCATCATTACCTGATTGAATGATAATACCGCGCAGCATATCGATAACGCTGGCCGTCTTGTTCACCGGCACATACATGCAAGATTGACTGCTACTACCGCGACACCAAGCATTTTTGCTCATCAATACTTGTTCGTCTTCTTTGAGATCACCTGATGCTAAGCGCTGCTCAATGATGTAACTGGTCATCATTTTCGTCAGAGACGCTGGTGGAAGAGCTTGATTGGCATTTTTTTGTGCCAAAATTTCACCAGTATTGTAGTCCATTAGCACATAGGCTGTATTTTCCATTTCAGGTGGCTGAATGGCGGCGCTCGCCATCACTGCACTCATAGAAATACTCATGCCAACTACCAGCTGCACCAGCTGTTTTTTTACACGCTTTACTGTCATAGATTGTTACACCGCATCATGGAACCAAATGTATCTGTCGCATCATAGCTGGTAATAAACCTCACACCTTCTATCAAACCGTATGTGCTAAATATAAGGTTTTAAAAGAGTATGTGAATGAGGAAAACCATGCCTGAGCGACGGACATAAAATTAACGCCTTATCTTAGCAAAATGCCAACCGATGGGGAATCGATAAATACAAAAAATAGGACGCAACTAAAAAAGAGAGACAACGCTTATAAAGCGTTTCGATATATCAGGATTTATGCATATTTTTCACGTACCACAAAAAAGCTTGCCGCACCAACTGCAATTGAACAGTCAGGTGACAGCAAGCTTCTTCTAAGAGTAATGAGCTTATTCATTAAGCCCGTTACGCTATCATTCCAGTTATTGAATTTGGTAAGGAAAAAGCAGCAATATCTGTGCTTTTTATGGTTGTTTGTTGCTGATTCAATTCGATTGAATAATAGAGCTGGTTATATAGAGTACTATTCTTAGGTTTAATAATGTCTGCGTTTTAGTGATATAACTAAAAGCATCGTAATTAATATTCAGCATTTGCCAAATCTTCACACAAGGCTTTGTTCTCTTGCTTGGAGAAGCCCATGGTCCAGCTACGGATGCCTTGTAGTATTTGGCGATAATCCTGCTGTGTTGATAGATATTGAATCGCCGCTTTCGGATCTTCTAAAGACGGCATCAATTCATGCAACTGAACAGTATAAGACTTATAAAAACGCTGTTTCTGTTTGCCATTTAGCATCGGTGGACAAATCTCAGACAATACTTGCATCACGGCAATTTCATGCTTGGTGATATTCATACCAGACATATCCAATGGGATAGTGGTTGCTGGATTGGGTGCAGCATTGGTCGCTTGAGACAGCATGGCAACAGACGTTATCAGTCCTGCAAAACCAATTTTTGAGGCGGTCTTTGCTATCACAGAAGCTATAGATAATATCGATTGATTATTCATTCAGTATCACACTCGCTTATCTTTATTTAATGGTCATATGTTAATGGGTAAAAAAACAAAAGTCACATAAAATATTGATTTATGTGTAGATATATTGTGAGCCAAAGGCATTTTGCAGCAACATATCAGTAGCATCAGCTTATAAGTTACGTCAGCATAAAAGTATAAGTTTATATTGTTGTGCGTTGTTGTCTATTGTAACGTGTTACCGACCAGTTTTACTTTCAGATTGCGATTTGACTGCCATGAAAGATCAAGGATGATGTCAAGCAACAGGCAAATTCAGCGCAAAGAGTGGGTTCGTGTCTCTCCACGATTAAGGTATAATCGCCCACAATGTCGTTGCACCTAACACCGTTATAAGGGTAAGGTGCTACCTAATGATGACCATTGCTATAAGAAAACCAAGTGATAACAATCGTTTTTAGCCGTCCGTCAGTGTGAGTTGCGCTAAGCAATAAACCGTCAAATAACGGGTTGAGTATAACAATTTTATCCTTTTAAAGTAGACAAGCAGACAGACGGTCAAACCTAAATATATTGAGTACAAATGAAATTTTTAGTTAGTAATGATGATGGGGTACATGCGCCAGGATTGTTAGCGCTGGCGCAAGCCTTATCAAAGGTTGGCGAGGTGATGGTAGTCGCCCCAAACAATGAGCAGAGCGGCTGTGGTAGCGCCTTGAGCATCTCCCAGCCGTTATATACTCATCACTTACCCTCGGGGTTTATCGCGGTTAATGGATCGCCTGCGGACTGTGTTTATTTGGCGTTACACGAGCTATATCAAGACACGCACTTTGACTGCGTCATTACTGGTATTAATTCAGGAGCCAATTTGGGGCAAGATGTCTTATTTTCGGGCACTTTTGGCGCAGCATTGACCGCACAGCTCTTTGGTTTACCTGCAATTGCAACTTCTCTAGTCGGTGCAAGGATGACAGGCGATGGACAAGATCAAACGAGCCGCTATCAAATGGCCGCCGATGAAATCGTCAAACTGCTAACCGAAACATCTATAGTAGAGGCATTCAAAAGTTTGCCCTATCATGTATTAAACGTTAATATCCCCGATGTAAATGATGCCGATGATATCAAAGGCCGAAAAATTACCTGTCTGGGACATAGCCAAATAGCACGGCCTGTGCACCATATGGTGGATCCGCGCGGGCGAGATGCCTATTGGCTATCGCTACGTAAGCAGCAATACAAGTCGCCATCAGAAATTGAAGACACTCAGTCATCGGCAACTAATATGACGGACGACCAAGCGGTGGCAGCGGGTTATATTAGTCTATCGCCAGTACGCTTGCATCATACGCCAGCAGACACTCTCAATAGGCTGTCGGCGTTAATGCTATAATTTAGCGCTGCCAAAGATTAGAAAAATCATTTATTATCGAGTTGTTGATGATGGTATTTGACAAAAATTAAACGGTATAAAAGTTAGCAAAATGCTTGTGATTAGCACAAGGAGTTTGTGAGTAACATAAAGAATAGGAAATCTTGTATGAAGAAGCTTATTGCTGGATCGCGCTTGGCAACGGTAGCATTGATAGGAACGTTGACAGCAGCATCGTTAGCGATAGTCGGCTGTGCGACGAAGCCTACTTACCAATCAGCTAACCAAGCGGGACCTAAGATTATTACCAATGCTAAAGGCGTTCCTAACTATCATCGCGTGCAGCGTGGCGATACGGTCAGTCAAATCGCTGAGCGCTATCGCTTGAGCTATCGTCAAATTGGGGCGATGAACGGTTTGGATAGTAAATATACCATCTATAGCGGTCAATGGCTGAAGCTATGGGAAGGAGCGCCAGTAACGGCAGCTAGCAACAATCGCTATAACACTTATAATGGTGCTAATACTTCTGCTCCGTCACAGCCGACTTATACCCCTCCTGTCACCAGCATGCCAACGCCAGCATATGAAGTAACGGCCAACGCGACATCAGGCTATGACTATCCAAGTCGTAACCAAGTGGTTCGCAACTTTGATGCGGCAGCGGGTAACATGGGCATGTGGTTTGCTGGTAACGAAGGTGATCCTGTGCTTGCCAGCCAATCTGGTACCGTGCTGTATTCGGGCAGTGGTCTACTAGAGTATGGCAACCTCATCATGATTCGCCACAGCGATAATTACATCACCGCCTATGCTCACAATAGTCAATTACTGGTCAAAGAAGGCGAGCAAGTACAACTTGGCCAGCGTATTGCCAGTATGGGTAGCAGTGGTCAAACCAACCAAGTCGGCCTAGAGTTTCAAGTACGCTTGAATGGCAATCCTATCGATCCACGGGCTGTACTTGGACGTTAAATGCCTTGACGTTAAATGCTTAGACGTTAAATACCTTGACGTTAAATTTGATGAACTGCTGCTAATTGTTGCCGCTAATCGCTAAGTCACTTATTCATAATTGAGAGTTTTTATGATGTTAAAAAAACAGTATATTGCCCTTCTTCCTGCCTTAGTGATGGTAGGTTGTACCAGTCAACAGGCGATGCAAAAGCCTAGCAAGCCTGTGCGTCAAGGTAATGTACAGATTACCCAGACCCAAACCATCCAAGTAAAGCCAACACCAGCACCGGTCATCAAGCCGCAGCCAGTGGCAAAACCAAGCTACAACAGCTTTTCTGATTGGAAGTCTGACTTCTCCATGCGTGCGCTGTCATCAGGCTATGATGCCTCAACGGTTCGACGTCTGATGGATTCTGCTTACTTAAATCAGCAGGTCATCTCGCTTGACTCAGGACAGCCGGAGTTTTCAAAGATGCCGTGGGAATATGTTGATTCTGCGGTATCAGATGGGCGTGTGAGTACGGGTAAGCGTAAGTTTGCTGAGCAACGGGCATTTTTGTCACAATTAGAATCGCAGTATGGGGTAAGTGCCGAAACCATCGCCGCGATTTGGGGCATGGAGTCGTCATACGGTGTGGTGACTGGCAATAGCGATTTGCCAAGCGCACTCTCTAGCCTTGCTTATGATGGTCGTCGCCAAGAGTTCGCCGAAACGCAGTTACTATCATTAGCGACGCTATTACAGCGTGGTGATGTGTCTTGGTCGCAGTTAGAAGGCTCTTGGGCTGGCGGTATGGGACAGACGCAGTTCATCCCAGGTACTTGGTTAGAGCATGGTGTCGATGGCGATAGTAATGGTCATCGCAACCCATGGTCAACGGGTGATGCCTTGGCTTCTACTGCCAATTATCTCAGCAATTCAGGCTGGGTTCGCGGTCTGGCGCCTTTTTATGAAGTAACGGTTCCGGCTTCATTTGATTACTCGGTTGTCGGTAGCAAGCAACCTGCGGCCAGATGGGCAGCGCTTGGCGTTGATACCATAGATGATATTTATCTTGATGCCAATACGCAAATGGAGCTATGGCTACCAGCGGGTAAAGATGGCCCAGTGCTATTGTTAAGCCCAAATTTTGATGTGATCAAAGTCTATAACAACTCATCGAGCTATGCGCTGGGTGTGAGCTTGCTCGGTAAAGCACTGGCTGGGCAAAGTGGTCTACGAAAATCATGGCCGCGCTACGAAAACCCATTATCGACTTCTCAAGTGACCAGATTGCAGCAGCGCTTAACCAGTGCAGGTTATGACACCAAAGGTACAGATGGTATTATCGGTACCAATACCCGCAAAGCATTCCAGCGCTGGCAAGCCGATAATAGCCAAACGCCAGACGGTTTTATCAGTCAGCGTAGTGCTTCTTCATTGACATCATGGTGAAGTTGGTTGCTGGCGTTATTATGCAATAATCAACGCCACCGTTTTTGACGACTGTGTTCATGATTATAAATAATTATGAACACAAAAAAGCACCTTAACCTAGGTGCTTTTTTATGCCCTATCTAAAGGCATTGATTTACAAGTAGCAGCTTACTTGAAATTAAATACTCATTATTCGGGCATGTCATCATTTTAAAAATGGCGATAAAAACGAGATAAAATGAGATAAACGGTAGCCAAACAAGAAAAATAGCGTAGATAATATCGAGATATTGACCAGCTATTTGACACAGTTTGGTAGTATTTAGCCTGTTTAGTCTCTTCCGTTCAGATTGAGGACATGCCCTAATGTCGATTATCTGTTAGTGTTTAACGAGCAGGGCGCTATAGAGACCTATGTTTGTGGTGCTACCGAAAACGTAAGTATGCCTACATTGACGTTATATAAAACCGGCTACAACAAATAGAAAGGATGCAATTGTAGAAGAGATGCAATTAACGCTGATAGCAAAAAATACGGGCTGCAAATGATAAACTGTCAGCAATGCCTCACTATAATGAATAATTATAATGTAATACTAGGGTCTGTTGAACATTCAAATATTAGGACTGCTGATCGCTAAAATCGCATCAAACTAGGCGTAAACCGACGATAATGTCGAGACCTTAGCTAGGTTTATAACAACGTTTGGGGTGATTTTAGCATCAGCCCTTCGGGGCGGGACTATTTTTTGCCAATACATGGCGAAATTGTCTAACCTAGAATGACTAGGCGTCAAAAATTTCACTGCGTATTGTCTAAAAAATAGCCACCGCCAATGCCACATTTGAATGTTCAACAGACCCTAATAACAACCGACAAACTGAGTGTGCCACTATGATTACGATGGAAGCGTTACAGACAGCGATAAAGCTGCGCGTAGATACTTATAATAATAATGACTTTCCACTACCAACAAGGGTGCTCAACACCTGTGAGCTGCTAGACAGTCGTAACCAAATACTGGCGCAAGATATCACCGCAACATTCGATATACCAAGGCAGAATCTATCAGCGATGGATGGTTATGCCATTGCTCATGGCAGCGATATATCAGATACGAGCAACATTCAAATCATTGGCGAATCACAAGCAGGCAGTGCTTATACTGGCGACTTAACAGCAGGACAAGGTGTACGTATCTTTACTGGCGCTGTCGTTCCAGATAGCTGTGACACGGTCATCATGCAAGAGAATACTAACTTTGCTGCTATTAGAGACACAATCGATAAATCAAAACCTTACACGGTGACGCTGTCGCAAACGGCTCAGATCGATAGCAATATTCGCAAACAAGGTGAAGAAATCGAATCGGGCGAGGCCGTATTGAAGGTAGGTAAACGCCTGAATGCCGCTGATATTAGCTTATTGGCTAATTTGGGAGTCAGCCAAGTCAAGGTGTTTCAGCCATTGACCATAGGCCTGTTAGCAACTGGTGATGAGCTGGTCGCTATTGGCAATGAGCTGACAAGCTTGGCGCAAATATATAATTCCAATACGCCTACACTCAAAACCATGCTGGCTGATCTGCCAGTGACCATTCGTGATTACGGCATTATCCCTGACAATCTAGAGCAGACGACTGCCGCTGTTCATAAAGCAATGCAAGACTGCGATGTCCTGATATCAACGGCTGGCGTCTCGGTTGGTGATTATGATTTTTTGACCACCGTGATTGAACAGCTGGGTCAGATTAACCACTATAAAGTCGCGATGAAGCCGGGTAAGCCGTTTGTGTTTGGTGAATTAAATAAAGATATAGCTAAACCCGTGTTATATTTTGGTCTGCCGGGCAATCCATTATCGACGGTCGTTGGGGCACTACAGTTTGTGATACCAGCATTATGGCAAATGTCAGGCGCTGGTCTAACAGAGCGACCTATGCAACTGAGTGTCAAAGCAACGCTCACAAACGATATCAGAAAATCAGCCGGTCGTAAGGACTTTCAGCGCGGCGTTCTCACACAAAACGATGCTGGCAGTTATCAAGTTGAGTGCTTCTCAGGTCAGCAATCACATAGAATCAAACAGCTTAGCCGAGCGAATTGCTTTGTTGTTTTGGACAAAGACAGTGGTAATGTGGCATCAGGTGATAGCGTCATTGTGCAGCCGTTCCCTTGGCTACATGCGTAGTGACAATTTTCTAAATCTCTATAAGATGAATACAAAAAAACTGAAAATAAATCATACAATGGTAGGCCAAACACGAATAATAAAGTAATGCTACCCACAAGCACTACTGATGGTAGGAAAATATGAGTGATGACAACATTAAGATAGGCCATGCACAACTGTATTCGCCTAGTATGTCTACATTAACAGCCACTACGGCTTTTGATAATTATCAAGCCCCGTCTGTAGCAGCACCTACCGAGCAAGATATTGAGCACTCTCAACCGTTAACTGATGGTTTTGCTCGACGTCTCACTTATCTGCGTTTGTCTATTACTGACTTCTGTAACTTTCGCTGTGAATACTGCTTACCCAACGGCTATCAAGGCAAACGCCCTGATGATGAGCTCAGTGTCCCTGAGATTGCCACACTGATACGCGGCTTTGCTCAAGTCGGCACCAAAAAAGTTAGAATCACTGGCGGTGAGCCCTCTATCCGTCGCGATGTCGTCGAGATTATTGAAACCATCAAACAAACTGATGGCATTGAAACGGTGGCGATGACCAGTAATGGTTATAAGCTGGGTAAGCATTTAGCCAGTTGGCAAGCAGCTGGGCTCGACCAGTTAAATATCAGCATGGACAGTTTTGATGCCGCTACTTTTCACAAGATGACAGGCTTTGATAGCTTACCGCAACTACTTGCTGACATGGATACGTTGCTACAAACCACGAATATCAAGCTCAAAATCAACAGTGTATTGATGGCAGAGACCGCCTTTGAAAATCTGATAGATGCCATCGACTACGTCAAAGATAGGCGAGTGACTTATCGATTTATTGAATTCATGCAGACCAGCGACAATAGCGATCTGTTTTTTGCTCAGCATGCCCAGTCCGATATTATCACCGATTATTTATTAGAGCATGGCTGGCAGCCGCATGAGCGTGGCAGTAGCGATGGTCCTGCGGTAGAGTACAGCCATCCTGATTATCTGGGGCGCATTGGTATGATTGCCCCTTATGCTGCACATTTCTGTGACACCTGTAATCGTCTGCGGGTGAGCAGTCAAGGCAAAGTGCATCTGTGCTTATTCGATCAAGGCAACTATGATATTCGTCAGCATTTACAGAACAATAATGTGCAGGGTTTGGTCAATGATCTACATAGTTTTATGCCGATTAAACCTGAGCATCATCATTTGCATGATGCCAATAGTGGCATTATGCACAATCTGTCAATCATTGGCGGTTAAATTAATGAGCACGTTACGCTTTTTCAACCATTAACATCACCTTCTCTAGGAAACTCTATGAGCAAACCCGCTGCAGCATTTACACCGCTTAGTATTGCCGTATTAACCGTCTCCGACAGTCGCACACTCGCAGAAGATACTTCAGGACAATACTTGGCAGACAGCTTAACCGAAGCAGGGCATCACTTGGCAGATCGGCAGCTGATCTCTGATGATATCTATCAGATAAGAGCGGTTATCAGTGGCTGGATTGCAGATCCAAAGGTTCATGCGGTGATTACAACGGGCGGTACAGGATTTTTTATCAGAGACAGTATGCCAGAAGCGGTAAAAGTACTGTTTGATAAGTCGATCGATGGCTTTGGTGAAATGTTTCGTCTCATCTCAAAAGATGAAATTGGCATGTCTACGGTACAATCAAGAGCAGTCGCTGGCATGGCAAATGGCACAGGTATATTTTGCTTACCGGGCTCATCAGGCGCGTGTCGTACTGGCTGGGAAAATATCTTAAAAGAGCAGTTCGATAGTCGTACTCGTCCGTGCAATTTTGTGCCGCACTTTTTGGCACAAAATCCTAGCCATGACTGATATTCAATGATGGCTAATACTGCACCACATCTAAATAGCTTAGCAGGCGTAGTCATCTTAGCGGGTGGCGCGTCCAAGCGTATGGGCGCGCCCAAAGCGGAGCTCATTCTGCCGACAGGTGAGCGGCTGTTAGACTATCATGTGCGTCATGCCCTTGAACTAACAGCGGCTGATTCAAATACCGCTGGTTTCAATATACCGATTATGATTGCAGACAATGAGCGCGGTTTTACGGTTGATTTAGATTTAAGTATTGGTAATCCACAATCTCCAATTATGCATATTACTGATTATAATCCTGTCAATGATGACGAGCAGAGCGATAATGGCGGGGCTTTGGTTGCTATTGAATCAGCTTTGCAGACATTAGCCAAGCTCACTGATGCAACGCCAAACCAAAACTCCGGCTCTTCATGGTTACTCGTTATTAGCTGCGATAGCTTAATACCTGCAACTAATTTGTGGCAAAAATTGCAAGCGGCGATGAGCCAAGCGGCTGATAAAAAAGTTATTTGTCTAACCGATGATAGTCATCTATATCCGTTGTTAGGGCTGTATCAATTAAGTATTGAGGCTGATTTGAAGGCTTATATTGATAGCGGTCAACGCCGTGTCATGTCATTTATTAAGCCTCTGACGCAAGCTGTGCCTTTGACAGGAAATTGGCAGCATTTGACCAACTTTAATACTCCTGAAGATTTCCAACGCGCCTGCGCAGCGTTAAGCGATTTATAAAAAAAGTTTATCAAGAGAAATTAGCAATGAATAGTAATAGTCAAGAAAGCAAGCAATCTAGCTTATCGCATCTAGACGGCAATGGTGATATTACCATGGTCGATGTCAGTGGCAAGATGGCAACGACGCGAGAAGCCAACGCGGTTGGACAAGTGTGTTTTCCAAGCGAGATTTATGCGCAAATCAAAGCTGCTGATGGCATGACCAAAAAGGGCAGTATTACTCAGACGGCGCATATCGCCGGTATCATGGCCGCCAAGCGCACGCACGACTTGATTCCATTGTGTCACCCATTGCCGCTAGACAAGATTGGTCTAGCCTTTGCCTACGATGATGCGCTGCATGCCATTATCGTCAGCGGCACTGTCAAAGTCACGCATAAAACTGGGGTGGAGATGGAAGCCTTAACTGCCGTTAGCATTGCTTGTCTGACGATCTATGATATGACCAAAGCACTATCGCATGATATCGTTATTGATAATATTCATTTGGTGACAAAAACAGGCGGCAAATCAGATTATAGTCATGCTTAAAATCAGGCTTAGATTGATGGGATTTTTTCACGATGAGCATTATTAAATAAGCAGTAATATCAGTATAACGCTCGACAGCTTACACAGAATGGAAGGTTTTTATGAGTACTATTGACGTAGCACCAAACACTGAAGCAAGGATGACTATCAACGTGCTATATTTCGCCAGCTTAGCGGATGAAGCCAACTGCCAAGAGGAAGCGGTCAGCGTTGAGCAATCGACCTCATTAACTGAGCTGTACGAACAACTCAGTCAAAAGCATCGCTTTAGTCGCCCGCAGGCAGAGCTACGCGTGGCGGTAAATGATTACTTTGCTAAATGGACAGACCAGATCCATGATGGTGACAGTGTGGTATTTATCACGCCAGTCGCGGGTGGTTAAATTTTAGTAGACCGCTTCCTATTTAAAAAGACAGCAAATAGAGATATCACATGACAGATAACGTCCATAGCCACTCAATGACCATCAAGCGTAGCATCGACGAAGCCTACCTAATCGCTGAGCGTGATGGCTTTGCGTTATTGGATGTGGTGATTGATGACGGCCGACTCAAAAACACCCTCGACGATGATAGCTGCGGTGCTTTCGTTTGCTTTGAGGGCAGAGTACGCAATCACAATAATGCCACCAGCGTTGAGCGCTTAACCTATTATGGCTATGAAGACTTGGCACTGAATCAAGGTCGCGCAATTATCGAAGAAGCCAAAAAGCGTTTTGAAATCACTCATGCTATTGCCATCCATCGTATCGGTGCTTTAGAGATAGGTGATGTCGCTGTATGGGTTGGTGTGGTTTCTGCCCATCGTTATCCTGCTTTTGATGCTTGCCGCTGGATACTAGATACGATTAAGGCAGACATTCCGGTGTGGAAACAAGAGTATTACGACAATGATGTTTCGAAGTGGCTTAGCAATAACGGTTAAGAACGAGGATGGTTAGTAATGGCTAAGTTGATGGCAGTGACACCTATCTTTGCATTTTTACTACTAGCGTTAAGCGCTTGTACAGCAGAAAATACGGTTGACACGGATTCTGCTAGCCAGACACCTGAGCAAACTCAAACCCTGCGTATCGCTGCTGCTGCCAATTTATCGGATGTGTTGCCTCAAATTATTGACGGTTATCAAACAGATAAAAACTTAGCGGCACAGGATATTGACGTCACTTATGCCTCGTCAGGCAAGTTGTACGCGCAAATAAAAGCAGGGGCACCTTACGATATATTTTTATCTGCCAATCAAGAATTCCCTGCCAAATTGGCGGCTGAAAGAGTCGTAGATAACGCTAAAAATAATGAGAGCTATACACCATTTACTTATACGCAAGGCCAGTTGGCACTATATAGCGTCACTAAGTCATTGGATGGTCTGGAGCCAGCAACGCTGAGTGATTTACTCATAAATGACGCTCATAGTAAGATAGCCATCGCTAATCCTGAGCTTGCTCCTTATGGCGCATCGGCACAAGCCTATCTACAATCGCAAAATTTATATAACACTTTAAATAAGCAAAAACGCCTGATACAAGCAGAAAATATCGGCCAAGCATTTCAATACGCGCATACGGGTAGTGTGGATTATGGTTTTGTTGCACAGTCACAAATCATCGCTATCAAAGCCAAACCTGAACAATTCATCACGTTAGCACCAACCTCTTATCCAGCGATTTTGCAAGATGGTATCGTCATTAGTGATGCACCCATCGCCGCAGATTTCACAGATTATTTGCGCTCAAAAGCAGGACAACACTATTTCTCACAAGCGGGCTATTTAATGGTTAAATAACCAAGCATTATCCTTATACTAAACCCAAAAATACGATTAGCTGTGTCAAAATTGCTTGGCCTACAATGCGTAGTACTTGTACTCTTTTTCCTTGCTTGCTGTGCCTGCGCAGACAGAGGAGACAAAAAACTGATATCAGCAATAGCGTCGCGTTTTTAGGATATTTTGACTATATTACTTGTTACGATCATTAATGGCTAGCAACGACCAAGAAAGAGCAATGACGTTATGATAGCCCAATCTCTTATGACAGACATGCTCAGTCCATTGTGGGTGAGTATTAAGCTCGCTAGTGTTACGACCTTATGCTTATTACTGTTTGCCACGCCTATTGCTTATTGGCTCGCCAAACCCAGCCGTGGCCGAGTACTTAGCCGTTTTAAGGTCTTACTAATGGGCGTTATCGCGTTGCCGTTAGTATTACCGCCTACCGTGATTGGCTTTTATTTATTACTGCTATTAAGCCCCAACGTGGGTATCGGTAGATGGCTCGCTGAGCATGATATTAGCCCATTCATCTTTACCTTTGAAGGGCTTGTCATCGGCTCTATTATTTACTCGTTGCCCTTTTATATTCAGCCTGTCTACGCTCAGTTTTTACGCATTCCAGCCAGCGTCATCGAAGTGGCGCATTTATTGGAGCCAAGTCGTCTGAGGCGCTTTATGAAAGTGGCATTGCCACAAGCGCGCGTTGGTATTATTCTTGGCAGCTTAATTAGCTTTGCCCATACTATTGGCGAGTTTGGAGTGGTATTGATGATAGGTGGGAGTATCTCTGGTGAGACCAAGGTCGTCTCGATTGCTATCTATGAGCAAGTGGAGGCACTGAATTATGAAGCGGCCCATATGATGTCCGGCATTCTTATTATCATTGGTATCATCATGGTCGCCTTGATTGCGACTGTCAATAAGCTAAATCAACGCTGATGCTCAATTAACACCGATAGAAGCGACGCAAACAGCCTTTTTAAAACACTATAATTTCTAGCGATTCTCGTTTGAGCGCTTAATACTGTCTGGACTTGCTTGATAAATAGCATCCAGCTTATCCTCTGTTAGATACTTTTCCACAATAGGATACAGTTCGCGCTCCTCAAAACGAATATGGTCGTATAGTAACGTGGCAAGCTCTCTTATTTGTTTTACCGTTATAGACTGTCTCGCCGTTTTTTGTCCCGCATCTATCAGAGTCTGCAAGCGTTTATGCTGATCAGCAAGCGCCACTAATACCGATTCTACTTCAGGTTGAGACGCTCGATAAGGCTCTAGGGCGTTGGCAATTAAACTGTCTTCAATCTGAAAATGATCTTCAATCTGAAAGTGATATTGCATATCGTCGATATAAGCGGTGAGATTATGCCAGTGCTGGGCAATCTCTGTAGCCGTGTCAGTGCATTCTTTCGCATGACGAGACAAGTTGAGACCAAGGTGATGCTGGCGAGATAATGGCTGTAATTGATTGGCACGTTTCATATTTAAATATAGTCATTCCACTATAAAAGTATTACAGCGTTAACCTCGCTTGAAGTATCAAATATACATCTACACTCGGTTACCTTGTACTACTTTTAAATTGAATCGACTATACCTTGATGAGTCAGGGCGTGTCCTCAATCTGAACGAAAGTGACTAAATGGGTTAAAAACGGCTAAATTTTGCCAAACAGCTAGGGCGTGTCATCAATTAGCACATTGATACATTTAGTGGTCTTAAAATGGCTAAATTTTGCCAAACATCGTCAGCAATCTTGTCAATATGTTCATATTTACGGCAATTTCTTCCTTGTTTGGCTGCAATTTTTCTCATTTTAAGCCTCACAATCTAAATGATGACACGCCCTAGTTAATATCCTGATATTCTCTGCGCTGTCTCTGTCTTGTATTAACCTGATTATAATCATGCTCTAACCACCAAGCATGCTTTTTGACATCCCACTCACTTTTTTAATGTGGGGGTCAAAGTATCAAAATATATAAGCCTTATTTATGGCCTTTTCTATTGATTGGTTTAGACGTCAGGATGGCTATCAAATTCAGCCAGCATAGCGCTAATACGCTGATCTTTTTGATGCCACATTTCCTCTATCCAAGCAAACATTTGCGCCTTGATGGCCTCGTCATTCTCATAACCACCGTTTTTGACCGCATCAAATAGTGCATCAGGTATCTCGACATGTCGCACGTCGACGCCCAAACGCTTAATGTTACCCTTCCACAGATCACTATACGTCGGCACCCCATCAGGATAAACGATGGTCATATCCAAGATGCCATCCATCTCTTTACCCAACGCATTGATCGCCAATGAGAGACCACCCGCGCGAGGCTTAAGCAGATGCTTATAAGGTGACTGCTGTTTGTCATGCTTGTCTTGGGTAAAGCGCGTCCCTTCTAAATAGTTCAATAAGGTAAAGGGTTTGTCTTTGAGGAGGGCGCACGCGCGTTTTGCTTCCTCAATATCCTTACCTTGTAAGGCTGGGTTTTTAGCAATCGCTTCTTTAGAGTGCCGACGCATCATAGGAAAGTCTAAAAAGTAAAAAGCTTGACCAATAACAGGAATATATATCAGCTCAAACTTGGTGAAAAAGCGCGTCAATGGTAAGCGATTTTCACTAATATATTGCACGATACTGGTATCTACCCATGATTGATGATTACTCATCAGTAGGTACTTGCCTTGCATATTGACGTCATCGGGTAGGCTGATACGCCAGTCTTTCTCCGGCAAGATATTATCGATTAAGGCGTTATTACTGTTTATCCAATAATTGGTCACCTTGATCATCGTGTCATCAGCGATCGCCGCACCAGTCACGACTTTGGTGGCACCCATCAGCCATACGGGTAGCGCAACGATTAAACTATTACCAGCAAGCACACCTGTTGCCGTTGCAAGCGAGGCGACTTTGCCCAGTTTAGGGTTGCGTTTGTGCATTTTTTGCATGAATGATGACAGTCGCATGTTAAATCCTTTTATTCTACTAACTGATAATGACTCCAGTTCACTGAACGCCCGTTAACCATAGTCGGTTCAATATAGTTTGGATACAAGGAAGGCAAGTGAAAGTACTACAAATAGTAGACTAAGTGAGCCTGATACCGTATCTGATTTATAGAGGACTGACTATATTTGGTTTTTGTGAGCGTATAAACTGGAATTGAGAAGATTTGACCTATCATTATCCACTTGTTGGCGGTGTTTTCTAGCGTTTTTGAGTAATTTCTAACGCCATTGACTCAGTAAATAAAGCGTAAGTACCATCTGCGTTCTAAAATGCGATGTAAATTTCTATTGCCCTGCCATTTGATGCCGTTCAGAATATAAAAGTGCCATAAGGTGCTGCTAATTTTCGCTTATCTATGCCCTTATCCACGCGCTGAGCTGATAGAAAAAGTATTGTGCTTGTTCTGAGCTATTGTGTCATTAAAGTTTAGGGCGTGTTTGAACATTCGACTATGGCACTGACCGTGCCTATCTATGAATATTCAACACGTCCTAATATTCAATTCGTAATTGGGTACTGCCATTTAGCAGTGTTTCCGACCTCTATTCTGTCCATAATATTATTAGCTATGACACTGACATTAGATTGTAAGTTGTTTTAGATCATAAATGAGTCAGGATAATGCTCAAGGCATCTTTCAGTCAGCCACCACTCAAAGCTCCGGCGCTAGTGCTTACGTCCTGTAAAGTACTTTAACCACATGCCAGCCAAATTTAGTCTTCACTAAATGTGGGGTGAAAAGTTCACCGCTGAAGCAGACTTTGTCAAATGGCGGTACCATGTCACCTTTTTCAAACTCACCTAAGCTGCCGCCTTTTTTACCTGATGGGCAGGTTGAGTGTTTTTTAGCCAGTACATCAAACTTGGCGCCTTTTTTGAGCTTGGCAATAATGTCTTCAGCCTGCTCTTTGTGTTTTACTAAAATATGTAATGCGCTAGCTGTACGAGCCATAATGTAAACCTTTCATAAAATATCGATAATTGGGGCATTATATCACTACTTACCTTGGTTGCTAACCACACTTGTATGCCCTGCATCATCAAAAATCATTGCCTACACAGGCGTGACTATTTAGATGAGAATCTGTGCCTCCTGAATATCGCTGTCAGTACATCACTATAAGATCGTACGCTTGCAACTGTACTTTTAAAAAAAGAAGATACGAGTCTTTATTGGGTTGCCAGTAATGAAACATAGTTTAAATAGTCAGCGGTGAATCGCCACGATCATTGAAGAGTAGGAGTTTTAGAGGTCTATACTTTAATGATTACCTAGGGTCTGTTGAACATTCAAATGTGGCACTGGCAGTGGCTATTTTTTAGACAATATGCAGTGAAATTTTTGACGCCTAGTCATTCTAGGGTAGACAATTTCGCCATGTATTGGCAAAAAATAGTCCCGCCCCGAAGGGCTGATGCTAAAATCGCACCAAACGTTGTTATAAACCTAGCTAAGGTCTCGACATTATCATCAGTTTACGCCTAGTTTGGTGCGATTTTAGCGATCAGCAGTCCGAATATTTGAATGTTCAACAGACCCTAATAACCTAGCCAAAAAACCATCAAGCCCAGCTCATTGAGTATATTCAGATGTACACTAACTCAATATAAAAGCCTATACCCATTGGAATTACGTGGGCTACAGCCAGACATTCAATTCCTCATTAGGGAATTACATTCTTAGAGCGCGCCTGACACCGTATCCAGTTTATAGAGGATTGACTATATTACAAACTCGAAAGCAAAACACTGGTTTCGCTATTCAGAATGCCATCAATTTCTCTTACTTGACGTAGCACTTCATCAAATTCTCTCAAGCTTGTAGTGTGTATCTCTGCGACCAAGTCCCACGCTCCATTGGTCGTATGTAGCTTAATCAGTTGCGGGATACCACGTAACTTCCTAATCACTTGTGATGTAGACTTTCCTGTTACTTCAATCATCATCATCGCTTTGACGGTTTCTTTATCTAGTGCCTCATGCACTCGAATCGTAAATCCTAAAATAGCGCCGTTATGCATCAGTCTATCCAGTCTGTTTTGGACAGTGGCACGAGAGACTTTGAGTTTTTTAGCAAGGTTTGAGATGGTTGCTCGGCCATCTTGTCGAAGTTCAGATATCAGTTCGCTATCTAAAGAGTCATAAGTGTAATACGCCATAAAAACGCTTCCTTCATTGAGTTTTGACATTATGATAAGTAACACTTAACAATATGTCAAAAATATGTCCATATTTAATAACTTATTAACATTTTAACTGACAGTTATAGTTGGTAGGATATTAATTGTCGGTTCAACAAACAATATTCATGAAAAGGAATAGAATTAATGTCGAAATTTATCGTACCACCCAAGGAAGGCGTTCCATTCGTTAGTGTACAAGCGATGGCTAAAATGATTCATGATTATGGCGTTGAGCAATGTATTACAGATCTGGTGGATGCTTTAGAGCAAGATTTTCTTCGTTGGGATCAATTTGAAAAATCTTCTCGCTTTGCTTCGCATTCCAAAGACGGTGTCATCGAGTTGATGCCAGTCAGCGATGGAGAGATGTTTGCTTGCAAATATGTCAATGGCCATCCAATCAATACCAAACGAAATCTACAGACCGTAGCGGCGATGGGTATCTTGTCTGACGTCGAAAATGGCTATCCTATTTTGCTGACAGAGATGTGTATCCTGACGGCATTACGTACGGCTGCCACATCAGCTATGTTGGCCAAACATTGTGCCCCAAAAGGCGTTACAAAACTGGCGTTAATAGGAAACGGCGCTCAGTCTGAATTTCAAGCATTGGGTATGAAAGCCATAATGGGCATCTCAGAAGTTCGTTTGTATGATGTTGATCCAGCGGCCTCGCAAAAAACGGCTGACAACCTTTCAGACTCAGGTTTGAAAGTGATTATTTGTCGCACGTTAGAGGAAGCTGTTTTGGGTGCAGAGATCATTACTACCTGTACGGCTGACAAAACCAATGCCACTATCTTACGCGACGATATAATCACAAAAGGTGTCTATATTAATGCGATTGGTGGTGATTGTCCTGGTAAAACAGAGCTGGATAGCAATATATTAATGCGAGCAGATCATGTGATTGTAGAGTTTGAGCCTCAGACACGCATTGAGGGAGAGATCCAAAATCTATCAAGCGATTTCCCTGTTACTGAATTTCATCGCATCCTCAAAGGTGAAGTGCAAGCTCGCACGTCAGCTGATGATCTAGTCGTGTTTGATGGTGTTGGTTTCGCATCCGAAGATTTTACGGCATTGGTATTTTTACGCGACTTGATCAGAAAGCAGGGAGGGTATGAGATTTTAGATATGATACCTCAGCAAGCTGACCCTAAAAATCTATATTCGGTAGTGAAAGAACATAGCAAAGATCGCAGCATAGTGACGAATGAAGCTGAATCGGTGGCTGCGGCTATGTCGTAAGTGATTAATACAATCGCTATTGATACAACAGTAATTAGTACAAAAAAATGATAAGCACTTCTCATTTTGTGTAGCGTTTAAAATCTGCATCATTTTTTTAAATTTTATCTATGTTTAGCAAGGCTCTTGGACAGTTATAGATATGTTTATTGTTTTAAATCTATCTGCTAATTTTCAAGAGCTTTAATATATAAAAATGAATTTAATTTAAATGATGTAAAAATTATTTTATTTAATAGAGACAAAATCATGACTGATATGATGAAAAATATAAGAATAGTCGAAGTTTATTCAGATATCGCAGGATATAAAAAAGGCGCCTCTTTAGGCATTGATGCACTAAAAGCATCATCGAAAGAGCTTAATGCAGATTATTTTGAAAAATTGCAATTCGACAGTATTGAGGATGATAGCAACAGTGAAGGGGAATCACAATTTGCGCATGCAAAATATGCTGATGTGATTGAACCGATTATCTCTAAGTTAGCACATAAAATAAAAGATATCAGAAATGAGAATAAATTCCCCATCGTTTTAGCTGGAGACCACTCTAGCTGCGCAGGAACGATGCATGGCCTAAAAATGGCGCATCCTGATGCTGAAATTGGTGTGGTCTATATAGACGCACACGCTGATTTTCATTCACCCTATACCAGTGGATCAGGAAACATGCATGGCATGCCTTTGGCGATGGCTTGTGCCATTGACAATCTAGAATGCCAGCGCAATGAGCTTTCTGAAAAAGAAAAAGAGTATTGGGAAAAATTGAAATTTATGGCATCTGATGAACCCTCAATCAAGCCAGAAAATGTGGTTTTTTGTGCCGTTAGAGACTATCAAGAAGAAGAGATGGATTTAATTAGAAGACATAAAATCCCTTTGTATAGCGTTGCTGAAATCACTCAAAAAGGCATCAGCTCCACAGTAGAGGAAATCTTTAAGAAACTAGAATACTGTGATCATATCTATGTCTCATTTGATGTTGATAGCGTTGACCCTTTGTATGTGCCAGGAACCGGTACGCCTGCAATGAATGGCCTGTCATACGAACAAGCCATGCAACTTAACATAGAGTTAATCAAGAATAAGAAAGTATGCTGCTGGGAGATGGCAGAAATTAATCCTTTGTATAACAATTCAAAAGATGACTCAACCAGAATATTTAAAATATTAGAAAAAGTGACGCAGTCCCTTTTAAAGAATTACTAATATTAAATATTAAAATGAGTTAAAGCATCTAGCCTACATATATTTATTACAAATATTTTTTAGGCTAGTTAAAAAATGGACTGCGGGTAACAATAATATGGACGTTATTAAATCTAGTTCTTCAAGTCAAGATGTCAGCAGTATCAGTATCAGACAATTTTTAAAATTCTTCATACCCTCTATAATAGGTTTGATGCTCTTCGTATTTCCAATTCCGTATGTAGATGGTAAATTCGTATCATATGCAGAAGGATTTACCATTCCTATCTCTGTGTTTAAGGATTATATACAAGGTTACATGGGTGACCTTTTGCCATTGTTTGTTGTAATCTCCATTATGATTACACTGTGTTGTACGTTATATACTAAAATCATGAAACCTTCAGTGATTTTAAATAATGCGTTTTTAAATAATTTACTGAACGTGACGACACCTTGGCTTATTATCAGAATGCTTGGTGCATTTTTCGTCGTAGTCACTTATTTTAAATTTGGGTTTGAGGCAATATATTCAGATAATATCGGGGGATTGATATTATATGAATTAATGCCAATACTTTTTATCGTGTTTTTCTTAGCTGGATTATTGCTACCACTACTGCTTGATTTTGGCTTATTAGAGTTTTTTGGTGTTTTATTAAGTAAAGTAATGAGACCTCTATTTGGTTTGCCCGGTAGGTCCTCTGTAGATTGTCTAACATCATGGTTGGGTGATGGCACTATCGGCGTATTATTAACTGATAAACAATTGGAAGGTGGGTTTTATACCAAAAAAGAAGCGGCCGTTATTGCTACCAGCTTTTCAGCAGTTTCGATTACCTTCTGTTTGGTTGTCATCTCTCAAGTTAAACTAGAAACTTACTTTCTCAATATGATTGGGGTGGTTGCTTTATGCGGGATCGTTTGTGCTTTAATAGTACCAAGATTACTGCCTTTATCTAGAATTGAAGATACGTATGTAGTAGAAAATAGTGATAGAGATCATGAAACCATTCCTGAAGGGAAAACGTTATTTACCCATAGTTTACATAAAGCCGTTTACAAAGCAGAAAAGAGTCCAAGCTTTTTTACTTTCTTAAAGGATGGGTTAAAAAACATTTTGGATATGTGGATCGGAATACTGCCGGTCGTTATGGCAATCGGGACGATGGGCTTAATCGTTGCAGAAGAAACGCCTGTATTTGATTATTTAGGTATGCCGTTTATTCCCTTCTTA
The DNA here is from genome assembly GCF_000247495.1 of Psychrobacter sp. PAMC 21119. Classification (NCBI taxonomy): domain Bacteria; kingdom Pseudomonadati; phylum Pseudomonadota; class Gammaproteobacteria; order Moraxellales; family Moraxellaceae; genus Psychrobacter; species Psychrobacter sp. PAMC 21119. The sequence goes on from NZ_AHVZ01000017.1 coordinate 152,559, forward strand.
GAATTATTGAACATACCTTTTGCAGCAGAAATGTCAAAAACCATTATGGTAGGTTTTGCGGATATGTTTTTGCCTGCTATTATCGGTTCTTCAATAGAATCAGAATTAACTCGGTTTGTCATCGCTTGCTTGTCAGTTTCTCAATTGATCTATATGTCGGAAGTAGGCGGATTGATTTTAGGAACAAAGATTCCAGTTAGTTTCTTACAGTTATTAGTGATTTTCCTATTAAGAACCATTATCTCATTACCGATTATTGCACTATGTGCTCATATGATTTTTTAATATGTCTCGTTCTAAAATAGATTGATGGTTTTCAATGAGCCAGATGCCTTATGCATCTGGCTTTTTTGTATAGTCAAGTCTATATAAATCCGCTACATCGTCATCCTCGCTAAGCATACTAATGTATAACTTGCACTCGGTTTCCTTGTATCGAAATTATATTGAACTGACTATATTAAGCTGAACATGAGTAACTCTAATGTATTTCAGCAGGTGTTCTCATATTCAAATTTAAGTACGGTCTTACCTTATTATACGTAGACTCATCAACACTCTTGACCCCTGCCGTCAAATCCGTACAGTTAAACTTGGGAGATTTTAGTTACGCAGCTTGACGATAAAAGTCAAACCACACCTGTCTTGGCGATCGATAGCCCAAACCCTTTTGAATCCTCGTCTCACTGCGAGCACAGCTCTTACCTTGCGTCAGGGCGAAGCAGTGCTTCGCTTTATCCCTCCTCATTTAGTATCTCTCGTTCCTCTTCAGCAACTTTGAGCTGTCGTTTAAGACGCTCGTTTTCTTCGATCACCGCTATGAGTTCAGGATCATATTGAGCTGTTCCTGCAAGTTTGCCTTGATTGGCTTTATTGTGCCAATTAGATAAGGTCTGCATGGCGATACCAAGCTGCTTCGCAGTCGCTGAAATATTGCCATTGTTGTCAGCGATCTTTTTAACGGCTTCAGCCTTAAATTCGTCACTGTAGGTTCTTACTTTCTTGGTCATGATAAACTCCTCATCAAGTCGTTAGTTTACCAAGTTTATCTCTACGGTTTCTTCAGCATAGCTCAATAACGTCAATGACGAACACCCAACCTTATTTATACTCTGCAATTATCTTCTATTATTACTGACATGTAAAAGTCATTTGATTCTAATGCTGGTTATCATTTCTCATAAACAATGTAAAGTAGGCGTTATAGATCAGGTAGTAAGTAACGAGCTGAATCTATAGTGCTAAAAAAACATATGATTTACAGATACTGATCTTTCAGTCAACCTTATTAGGACTAAAATAATGACTCTTTCCGTAAACAAAAACAATGTAGCCTCACTTGCTCAAGAGTCTGGTATCCAACTTATTAAAGCAGGTACTTATAAGCTAAACCAACTCGCTGGCTTACTTGAAGTTAATAACCTAAAAAGTCAAATGGCAGAAGTTAATGTCACCGATAATGCCAATGGCTTAACGGTTGGTTTTTTTGCGATGCAACCTGGTGTTGATTTTGAGTTTACTTATGAATTTGTAGAATACAAAGTAATCACTAAAGGTAAGATTGTGATGCGAGACTTACAAGGCAACAAGTATGTGGCAGAAGTAGGTGATATCTTACTATTCACACCTAACGTGACGGTTATATTTGATGGCGAAAGTGATGGTGAGGCAGTTTATACCGCACATCGCAGTGCTGATAACATGTTTGCACCTAAGTAAAATTTCAGGCTTATTATGAAAAATACATGATGAGCCTGTTAACTGATTTCATGGTTGTTAATAACGATTTGAACAAGTCATCTGCCTTTGATCTATTGAGGAGGGCAGATACATCAAGTACTCACGATTAAGCTTCTAATATTCATGATTGTGATGGCCATAAGCTCACCATTTCCTGCCACACAAAAGCCTGATTGATGATTTTAGCTTTCATGAATCTCACCTCATAATGACAGCAGTCTATTAGTTACTCTGGTTTTCATAACCTACCTTGCGACTAGACTGTCAGTTATTTGAATATGTTATTGTCTAGGACAACGTTATGAACATAATCACACCTAAAATTGTCGTTATTGGCGGCGGTGCTGGTGGTTTAGAGCTTGTAACCCAATTAGGACACAAGTTGGGAAAGAAAAAGCAAGCCGATATATTATTAATAGATAAAAACCGTACCCATATTTGGAAACCGTTACTGCATGAAGTCGCGACAGGCTCTATTGATTCTGATTTAGATGGTGTGGTGTACTCGGCGCATGCTGCTCAGCATAATTACCACTTTCAGCTGGGGGAATTTGATAATATTGATCAAAAAACTAAAACCATCACTCTTGCTGCACTGTATGATGAATCAGGTCATACTATCTTGCCGGAACGCCACGTGCACTACGATCATCTTGTTATTGCCATTGGCAGCATAAGTAACGACTTCAATACCCCTGGGGTGAAGGAAAACTGCTACTTCTTGGATTCAACTCAGCAAGCTCAACGTTTTCAGCATTCATTGCTTGATGGTTTTACGCGTCTTCATCAAGATGATAACCAGCAGCAAGCGCTTAATATCGCCATTGTTGGTGGCGGTGCAACGGGAGTAGAACTTTCAGCTGAGCTGTACCATGTGTCTAATCTATTAAAGCTATACGGCTTGACAAATATGTCGCCGAAACGTTTACACATCCATTTAATTGAAGCGGGACCACGCATTTTACCTGCCTTGCCTGAGCGTATTGCGTCGAGTGCTAAGCGCGAATTATTGAAACTAGGTGTTCATGTGCGTGAACATACACAGGTGAAAGAGGCGACGAAGTACGGCTTTGTTACGAAAGATGATGAGCAGATTGAGGCTGATATCATGGTATGGGCGGCAGGCGTAAAAGCCCCCGATTTTATTAAAGATTTGGGGGTTTTTGAGCTTACTTCTAATAATCAAATTCGGGTAAATAAATTTTTACAAAGCACGGTTGATGACAGTATCTTTGTATTAGGCGATTGCTGCGCCTTCACCCAAACCGATGGTAAACAAGTGCCACCGCGCGCGCAATCTGCACATCAAATGGCAAAATGTGTTGAAAAAAATATAATTGCAACGCTAAGAAAGCAGCCACTACGAGGTTTTACCTATAACGATTATGGGTCACTGGTTAATCTATCACGTTACGGTACTGTGGGAAACTTAATGGGTAATCTCACCAATAACAGCTTTTTCATTGAAGGAAAGATTGCCCGTTTTATGTACATATCGCTCTATTGCATGCATCAAATATCTATTCATGGTGCCTTCAAGACATTTGCTTTATGGATCAGCGAAAAAATACTACGCATAGGTCGTCCAAAGATCAAATTACATTAAGCAAAACGACAGCGATAAACTGATTATCGCTGTCGTTTTTTGCACTGTCATAAGAGGTTTGCGACGGGCACTAGAAGCGCATGAAAGGTGCAGTTCGGCTGGTCTTCGACTCAGCGACTGTTTCAGGTAATCCTTGCGCCACGATAAGGCCACCTGCATCACCTGCACCAGGGCCAATATCAATTACCCAATCACTATTACTAGCAACCTGCATGTCGTGTTCGACCATGATAACGCTGTTACCGGCATCAACAAGTCCATTCAATTGCGCCATCAACATCGAGACATCTTTTGGGTGCAAACCCGTTGTTGGCTCATCTAGGATATACAGCGTATCGCCGCGCTGCGTTCGCTGCAATTCAGTGGCAAGTTTAATACGTTGGGCTTCACCGCCAGATAGCTCAGTTGCTGGTTGGCCAAGTCGTAAGTAGCCAAGCCCGACTTGTAGCAAGGCACTTAATGCTCGCAAGATAGCAGGGTCGTCTGCAAAGAATTCATAAGCTGATTCAACCGTGAGCGCCAGCACATCGGCGATGTTTTTGTCACGATAAGTGATTTCTAGCGTGTCCTCATTGTAGCGCTGTCCGTGACAGGCTTGGCAAGGCGAATAGACGCTAGGAAGAAACAGTAGCTCGACACTCACAAAGCCTAAGCCTTCACAATTAGGACAACGACCTTTAGTCGTGTTGAATGAAAAACGCCCTGCGTTGTAACGACGAGATTTTGCCTCGCTCGTTGACGCGAATAGCTTACGGACATGATCAAACAGTCCGGTATAGGTAGCAAGGTTTGAGCGCGGCGTACGCCCAATAGCTTTTTGATCGACGGTTACCAGTCGTTTGACATCATCCATACCCTCAATGATTTGTCCACCGGTTGGCGTCTCCAACTCTTGCTCAAGTAGATCGGCTTCGCCAGTTGGAGCTTCAACCGTTTGTTTTTGTCCTAGAGCCTCATAAACGAGCTCTACCAAAGCTTGACTCACTAGACTCGACTTGCCTGAACCTGATACACCCGTGACAGTAGTCATCACACCCAATGGAAAACCGACATCCAGCTCTTGTAAGTTATTACGCGTAATCCCTGTAAGTTTAAGCCACGCTGTCGGCTCTCTTGGTGTGCGTTTTACGATAGCGTCAGTGCTGAACAGATAGCGGCTGGTATGCGAGTGAGTCACGTCGCGCAATCCCTCTACAGGACCACTATAAATCACCTCGCCGCCATGAGTACCCGCATTGGGGCCAACGTCTATGATCCAATCAGCGTGTCTGATGACGCTCACATCATGCTCGACGACAAACACTGAGTTACCAGCGGCAATGAGCTCATCTAAGGCACTTAGTAATGCTTGGGTATCTGCCGGATGAAGACCAGCGGAGGGTTCATCTAGTACATAAACCACCCCAAAAAGTTGTGAGCGAATTTGAGTGGCTAGGCGTAAGCGTTGTAGCTCACCAGGAGATAGTGTCGGTGTGGTGCGCTCAAGTGATAAGTACCCCAAACCCAATAGGGTCAGTGCTTTTACCCGAGATAAAATATCACTGGCAATGCGCTGAGCGACGATAGCCTTTTCACGATTTGCCATATTGTCAGTTGGGACTTTATTGGCCGCAGTCTCAAGCTTGCGCGCCAGTTCGATAAAGGTCAGTTGCGACAGCTCCCCAATATCGAGTCCTGCGAACGTAACGGATAGTGATTCTTTTTTCAGTTTTTTACCATCACATTCCGGACATACAGAGATTTGCATAAACTGAGAAACGCGCTTTTTTGTCAATGGGCTCTGAGTAGTGGCAAAAGAATGCAGTATGAAGCGCTTTGCACTCGAAAACGTGCCCATATAGTTGGGCTTTTCGCCGCTCTCAATCGCTTTTCTTACTTGCTCAAGGCTGTATTCAGGGTAGACAGGAACGGTTGGGGTTTCATCTGTAAACAAGATCCAATCGCGGGTTTCTTTTGGCAGTTTATGCCAAGGCGTGTCAATATCGTAGCCGAGTGACACCAGTATGCGGCTTAGGTTTTTGCCTTGCCACGCTGGTGGCCATGCTGCGATAGCACGCTCTCGAATGGTTTTGGTGTTATCAGGTACTAGTAACTCTTCGGTGACTTCAAACACGCGGCCAATACCAGAACAAGTAGGACAGGCACCCTCAGGTGTATTTGGCGAAAACGCATCGCCATACAATATCTCTTGACCGGTAGGATAATCTCCAGCTCGTGAATAGAGCATGCGTAGCCCGTTTGAGATAGAAGTAACACTGCCTACTGATGAGCGCACTGAGGGCGTACCTCGTTGTTGTTGTAGAGCAACTGCTGGCGGCAGACCTTCTACCATATCAACATCAGGCTCATCAACCTGATCTATCAATCGACGCGCATAAGGGGATACTGAATCTAAATAACGACGTTGTGACTCAGCAAATAAAGTGCCAAAAGCAAGTGATGACTTACCTGATCCTGATATACCGGTAAAAACAACCAGTGCATCACGAGGTAAATCTACATCGATATTCTTTAAGTTGTGAACGCGAGCTCCCCTGACTCGAACACTGTGGTCAGTGTCACAGAGAATGTCTTTATTGATATGTTTATTGTTATTGGTGGCCATAAACAGGCGACTCCTATTGAATTGTATTTCTTGATTTTAAATATATTTGGATTTTGCTCATTGACGTTTGCAGTCATGGATAAGTGTTATTTATCTATTGATATTCTTTATAAAAGGTTGAAGGTAATAAGAAAGATCTTAATGTTTTTTTGCTATTGCAGAGCCTATGTTTAACGTACACAGTACGCGGACTCACATAAATAAACAAAATATCAAGTGTCACAAAATTGATTTTAATGACAAAAGGGTCCTGCAAAATTTGCAGGACCCTTTTTACGGTAGTATTGATACTAATATTAGTGGGTACGAACGAGTGGTCCGTAATACTACTATAGTCAATCCACTATAAAAGCGTTACAGCGTTAACCTCGCTTGAGGTATTAAATATACATCTACACTCGGTTGCCTTGTACCACTTTTAAATTGAACCGACTATATTATGCTTCTTTGAAGCAATAAACGGCAAGCTTATTACCATCCAGGTCACGAACATAAGCCGCGTAAGCGTTAGGTGCCCAATCGCGTGTACCAGGTTGGCCTTCATCTTGAGCACCAGCGCTCAATGCTGCTGCATGAAATGCGTCAATAGCAGCGCGACTTGGTGCTTCAAAGCTCACCATATTGCCATTACCAACACTAGCTGGCTTACCGTTATTAGGTTTCATAACAAATAACGATGGTGCGTCTACGCCCCATATTGAACCATTATCACCTAGGTCAGCAATGCGTTTAAGCCCTAGAATCTCTAAAACGTTGTCATAGAATGTACGTGCTTGATTAACATCGTTAGTGCCAAGGGTAACGTGAGTAAAAATGCTCATGTGTTGTTCTCCAGTTGTGGATGATTTTTTATCAATAGTTTTTCTATCGAGTTGCAACAAGTTTGCCGCGTTGTCTGTCGATGGAAACCATCATACGTTATTCCATATAAAAGATAATGGGTCTAAAAAGAAAATAACTTTTACCATAAGGTAATAATTATTTTCTTTTTAGAAGCGCGTATATCCACTCATGTTTGAGCAATGCCATTATTTGTTCTGTCACCATCAATACTGTTTATATAACTACTCAGCCAGAGACTTAAGGCTAACTGCTTACGCAAAATAATTTACTGTAAGTAGCCATTTTTAGGTTGTATATCAGGTGGCAGCTCAGTTTCTTCCAGAGCTTCTAATAGATTTATCTCTACGGTACGCGACATGGCACTCAGTGGTAGATTGTTAGCGGCTAAGCCAAAAGGCGATTCCAACTCCTCACTAAGAGCATCTAGACCAAAAAAAGTATAGGCGATCACTGCACAGACAAACGGGGTAGCCCATCCTAGAGAAGAGACCAAACCAAAAGGCAACATAAAGCAATATAAATAGGTCGTACGATGCACCAACAGGGTATAGGCAAATGGTAATGGCGTATTCTGAATGCGTTCACAGGCAGACAATACCACAGTCATAGATGTCAGCCTTTCGTCCATGCTTTGCACTAAAAACTCTGATAATAATCGCTCACGACGACTGTAACCGACCTTTTTACCCATCAGCCGCAGCAGGTACTCGGGCAGGTTTTTTGCCTGACGCATGCTGACGTGGTGCTCAGGTTCTACAAAGCGATCAACGTCCTGCCAAGGTACAGTGTCACGCAGTCGATGGCGCAGAGCATGAGTAAAGGCGATGGTTAGGTGAATCATACGGCGCTGGGTTTGCCGTCCAGTCTCCGTTTCCTCATCCATAAACGAAATCACTTGGCGGGCTAAGCTGCGAGCATCCACTATCAATTGACCCCATTGGCCCCTAGCTTCCCACCAGCGTTGATAGCTGGCATTGTTACGAAAGCCGAGGAACAATGATAAAGCAACCCCTAGCAAGGTGAAGGGAGCTGTACTATAAGAAGAGAAGAAGCCTGGAAACCAGTACTGGACGCCTGCTATCAAAGTGCTAAGCAAGGTGGTGAGAAAAATCTGAGGATAAATTTTTGGTAGGATAGAGCCGCGCAAGGTAAAAAACAGCTTGAGTGCGTTCGGTTTTTGCTTGACGATCATGTCAGCCTCCTAATGATCGAGTTGGTTAGAGTAGTGTGCAAGACCTACAAGTAATTAGATGATTTATCTTTCGAGGTGCGAGGCCTTAAAGTATGGGTAGTTCTTACTATCACCCAGTTAGGGTTTAGATAAATGTGCTGCTAAATAATCTAGTAGCAGCCTAATTTTTGGCGACAAATGGCGATTATGAGGATAAACGGCCCAAATACCTTCTTCAGGTTCTCTAAAGTTATCCAATAAGCTGACAAGCTCCCCCGACTCTAAGTGCTTTTGTACGTAATAATCAGGTAGCTGCACAATACCCAAGCCCTTTATAGCCGCATCGACTAAACTATAACCGCTGTTATAGCGCACTCTACCTGCCACTCGAATATTTTTCTCTTTACCCGATTCTTTAAAGTGCCAGTAGTCTAGCGTACCCAACAAACAGTTATGTTGACCAAGCTCGGTTAGAGAATGCGGTATGCCGTATTTTTCAATATAAGAGGGCGACGCGCAGACAAAATTAGTGCGACTACTGAGCTTTTTTGCCATCATGGTCGAATCACGAAGCTTTCCGATGCGAATGGCCAAATCATAGCTGTCTTCAACCAAATCAAGCTGTTGATTACTCAGAAGGGCAGTTACTTCAATATCATCATATTGCACCATAAAGTCATTCACCAATGGTATTAATTGTCGCTCTCCATAAGTGACAGGAGCTGTCAGTTTAATCATGCCTTGCGGTTTTGATTGCAAGTGAGTCACTGCTTGCTCCGCGGCATCCAGACCATCAAGTACCCCACGGCAGTGCTGATAAAAAACATTACCTTCTTCTGTTAATGAGACCTTACGAGTCGTTCGATAGAGCAATTTAATATTGAGACGTTGCTCTAAGGCGCTTACCTGTCGACTCACTTGGGCGGTCGAGATGCCTATTTTTTTTGCAGCTTTCGTAAAACTCTCGTATTCAGCCACGTAAACGAACTCACTGATACCATCCCATTTCATCATTATTACCTATATGTAAAAGATACTTTCGAATATAGCATATTATCATCTAATCAGAAATAGATATAATACAAGCACAAATTCAAAAGAGCTCCAGTTCATTGTAACTAAGCTTGCTAATATAAGAGGTGAAAGATGAGTTGGATGTTTCTTTTTTTTGGAGTAGTCGCAGAAGCTTTGTCTCATGTTGCATTAAAGGAGACAGATGGCTTCACTAAGCCGTTAGCAAGTATGTTAGTTCTATTAGGACATCTGGCTGCCTTTGTTTTTTTAGGACAGGCAATGAAAGGAATGCCGGTTGGTATTGTTCATGCATTGTGGGCAGGACTTGCAATAGTGACAGTAACGGCATTATCGTCTGTTATCTACCGACAACATCTCGATTTGAGCACTTGGATCGGCATGGGGTTGGTTGCAGTAGGCGTTGCTACCATTAGCCTATCACAAGGGCATAGCCATTGATTTAGAGTGGCAACGCGTGGCCCTAAATCTTTCTAATTAGCTCTATTAGCTGAGGCTAGAAGATAATAGAAAGTCAGTAGAATACCCTTATCACAAAGTGATAAAGTAAATAGAGATCAAATTTTTCGCTCAGCTCAACATGGTGTTCTAGAAATATGTCTGAGTTGAACAGGGACAACAATCAACTAACCAAAAAGAGAGACTCTTATGTCAGATAAATTTATTAAATCGAAAGCCGCCATTGCTTGGGGGCCAAATCAGCCGCTATCTATCGAAGAAGTGGATGTCATGCTGCCGCGCAAAGGCGAAGTATTGGTAAAAATCATCGCTAGCGGCGTTTGTCATACCGATGCCTTTACCTTATCTGGTGAAGACCCAGAAGGCGTATTCCCAGCGATTTTGGGTCATGAAGGTGGTGGTATCGTTGAGCAAATTGGTGAAGGCGTGACCAGCGTCCAAGTTGGTGACCATGTTATTCCGCTATACACCGCAGAATGTGGTGAATGTAAAATGTGTACCTCAGGCAAAACCAATTTGTGTTCAGCCGTGCGCGAGACCCAAGGTAAAGGTCTGATGCCAGACGGTACCACGCGTTTTTATAAAGATGGTCAGCCAATTTACCATTATATGGGTTGCTCAACTTTTTCTGAATATACTGTCTTGCCAGAGATTTCATTGGCTAAAGTCAATAAAGAAGCCCCATTAGAAGAAGTTTGCTTGCTAGGTTGTGGCGTCACGACTGGTATGGGTGCGGTCATGAACACTGCAAAAGTCGAAGAAGGTGCTACGGTCGCTATCTTTGGCATGGGCGGTATTGGGCTGTCAGCGGTCATTGGTGCTGCAATGGCAAAAGCCAGCCGCATCATTGTGATTGATATCAATGAAAGCAAGTTTGAGTTAGCCAAAAAACTGGGCGCAACTGACTGCATTAATCCAAAAGATTATGACAAACCAATTCAGGAAGTCATCGTTGAGCTAACCGATGGCGGCGTTGATTATTCGTTTGAATGTATCGGTAACGTCGATGTGATGCGTTCGGCGCTAGAGTGCTGCCATAAAGGCTGGGGCGAGTCGGTTATTATCGGCGTGGCTGGTGCAGGTAAAGAAATCTCAACCCGTCCATTCCAGTTAGTGACTGGTCGTGTCTGGAAAGGTTCAGCATTTGGCGGCGTGAAAGGTCGTACGGAATTGCCAGGTTATGTTGAGCGCTATCTAGCGGGCGAAATCCCATTACAGGATTTCATTACTCATACGATGGGTCTTGATGACATCAACGAAGCCTTTGACTTGATGCATAAAGGCGAAAGTATTCGTACGGTTATTCATTTTTAAGAATGAATCATCATGATCTTTTTTAACAAATGATCGGTCATTTATAGGTGATTAACATTAAGTAGTTATGTTGTCATGATAACAGTGCTGTCTCTTTGCGGGGGCAGCATTTAATGTTTTAACAGAGGTGTTTTAGTATGTCCATAGAGAATATTAGTGTCAATAAAAGTTTTGGTGGCTGGCATAAGCAGTATAGCCATCATTCAAAATCATTAAATTGTAGTATGCAGTTTGCTATTTACTTGCCGCCTCAGATGGGCAGTGGTACAAAAGTCCCTGTCCTTTATTGGTTGTCAGGCTTGACCTGCACAGATGAGAACGTCATGCAGAAGTCTGGGATACAGCGTATTGCTGCAGAATTGGGTATCGCTATTGTCGCCCCAGATACTAGCCCTCGTGGTGAAGATGTTGCTGATGATGCAGCCTACGATTTAGGTCAAGGGGCAGGATTCTACATTAACGCCACTGAGATGCCTTGGAGCAAGCATTATCAGATGTACGATTATGTAGTCAACGAGTTGCCTGAATTGATTGAAGCGTCGTTCCCTGTATCAGACAGGAGAGCGATTGCCGGTCATTCAATGGGCGGTCTTGGTGCGTTAAACATTGGCATGCTGAATCCAGAGCGCTATAGTTCAATATCCGCTTTTAGTCCTATCAGTAACCCTGTGAATTCTCCATGGGGACAAAAAGCCTTTACTGCTTACCTAGGTAAAGAGAAAGCCAGTTGGCTGAAATATGATCCTAGTGAGCTCATAAAAAAAGCAACCCACTGTATCCCTATTAAAGTGGATCAAGGTGCGTCTGATAACTTCCTTGTAGAGCAGCTCAAGCCAAAAGTTCTACTGGCGGCGGCAGAATCAAATGATTACCCTTTAATGTATCAATTGCATGAAGGCTATGACCATAGTTACTACTTTATCGCCAGCTTTATTGAAGAACATTTGCGCTTTCATGCCAAGCATTTGAATCAGTAAATTGCAAAACTGATTAAATATTTTTAGCTAACCGTAACACTATTACTGATAGTGTTACGGGACTTATTTCGAGTATGGTAGCTATACCATTACACCGTATAGGCAAGGCATATTGTTTTCAAAGGGTTTGCGTTATAACTGTAGATCATATGCCTTCAAAGGAAACTCTAATCATCATGCATTTACTCCAAAACAAGATTAAAATTTTTAGCACACTAGGGCGTGTCCTCAATTCAATTGATCCTATCTAAACGGGCTAAAAATGGCTAAATTTTGCCAAACATCGTTAAATAGCTGGTTAATATCCTGATATTATCTGCGCTATTTTCCTCGTCTGACTGCAATTTATCTCATTTTTATCTTCATTTTTAAAATGAGGACATGTCGTTATTTATTTCGCTCGATTAGACAAAATGACACCAATTGTGCTTAACACTATGCCACATATCATTGTGATTGACAGAAGTTCATTGAGGATTAACGCTGCGAGTAATGCGGTTAATCCGGGAGAAAGCGAGCCAAGCAATAAAGAGCGAATAGAACCAAGTTTATTGACCGCATAAGAAAATCCAATGGTTGAGATAACACCGACGCCAACGCCTTGTACTAAGATAAAAGGTAGAGCGTCGTCAAAAGAAATCACCCCTAGATTTGTCTTCAAAATACCAGATAGTACCATCACCAATGTCACAAAAAATGACGTATAAGAAAGTACGATAGCAACAGCTATTGGACTCAATTTCGTGTTTTTTAAGCCTAAGGTGTAACCCGCCCAAACCAGACTCGCTATCAGTAAAAAGGCTGCACCATGTAGAAGACTGTCAGGTATTGACCTTGCATTCCCGACAATCATAGTGGCTATGCCAAAGAGAATAAGAAGAAATGCCAAAAATTTACTTAACGAGATCCGTTGGCGATAAAAAATAAAGGACAAGAGTGCGGCAAAGAATACTGGCGTCCCTGTCAAAATAGTGCCAACGTAAGCTGCAGGAGCAGTGCTCGCGCCAAAAGTGGCTAGCAAGAGAAAAGGAACACCGCCAAGCATAATAAACGTGATATCAGACCATCTAATATTTTTGATTTCATTCAAACTAGACAATACCCATGGCGTCAATAAAAGTAGGGGCACGCTAAATCGAATTAACATGACATCAGCAATGCTTAACGACGACGCACCAACAGCTCGAACAGTTAATGCAAAGCCTGACCAGATAAATAACACAATAATCATAGCCACATAGCCTTTCATTAGCGGCGACATTATGAATAAGGGTTTTTTACGTGGTGAGGACTGAAATACTGTATTCATATTGATTACTTATGCTTATATTTAAAAACCAATTATCAACCAAAAGCCACGCCTTTATCTCTGTTTATTGATTGCAATTTCACAGTTATTTGATGGATAATGCTAAATAACTGTGAAATTTTGGCTGAAAACGCTAGAGAGATAATCTATGGATAAAATTGATCGTCATATTTTGGAAGTGCTTCAAAAAGAAGGCCGCTTATCAACGGCTGAATTAGCTGAGCGAATAGGGTTGTCACCCTCACCTTGTGCCAGACGCTTGAAACGTTTAGAAGATGAGTTTTATATAGAGGGCTATCAGGCGAACGTAAACAAAGCTAAAGTTGGTATTACGATGAGCTTTTTTGTAGAAGTTAGTCTGAGTAACCATCAAGAAGAATCAATTACAGCCTTTGAAAAAGCGTTATCTGAGATGGATGAGGTGATTAATGGACATGTTGTTTCGGGCTCTTACGATTATTTATTAGAGGTGGTAAGCCCAGACCTCAACGGTTATGAAGAATTTACTCGTAAGTTACATAAGCTTACTAGCGTTAAAGACATACATACCCACTTATCAGTTAGACAAGTGATCCATAAAACGACATTGCCTACTTTTATGTGATTTTTTTTGAGTGCAATCCAGTTCGCTAAACTATATGTCAATTGAGCTATTCTGAAGAAATTGTAGAAACTAACATGGGAGGTTTTAATCAGACAGCTCGATCATAATGACCCATGCTGTCGATGAACGAATATACCACTTTGAAAATGGGTTTAGAGACTGAATGGAGATCAGTCCTAAAAAGGCAGCAGCCTGAGACGCTTTAGTAAAGTTTTTATCGTGCATGAGAGACAACATCTGTCTTGAGACAATAATACCGATGCCGTTACTCGTTTGTAGCAGATCTTGGTCTTGCTTATTCTTGGATACGCAACATGGCATGACTAATGTGTCCTTGATCCGTTGAACGAAGACCTTGATCCGCAGGGTGAAGAACGTGAAGAGCGCGAAACCGATTGAGCAAGACCACTGCCGCACCCCTCCTGTTATGGCGGCGGTCAGTGTCTTAATCGCAGGCCCTCATGCCTAGGGTCAGGATCCTAAGCTTGTCTGCTCACGGATACCGATTGGCTGACCAATTCTATGGATCCGAACGAGGTTAAGAACGCGACGCTGGATGCATCAGATCCAACACCGATGCGGGCCATCGTATCGGCATCTGCCATGCCCGTCGGATCAATGAGGTGCCAGCTTCCCCCGAGATAGACTTCGGCCACGGCATGGAAGTCCTGTGGCGTCACATCAGGCGCATAAACACTCGCGAACCTAGCTGGTATCGACGACGCACGCGCTAGTGTCACGAGAACATGCGCGAAGTCACGGCAGACGCCCTGACGTTGAACAAAGCTGTCGAGCGCGGTGGTTTGTGCGTGGCTCGATCCGGGCACATAGCTAAACGCCGACTCGATCCAATCGCGCATCGCGGCAATCCGTGCGCCGCTGGCGAGATCGCCAAACTCGGCGTCCACGAAGGCTTGGAACTCGTCTGACGGGCAATAGCGAGATGGCATCAAATGTTTGATCGTCTCTCCGGGCAAAAGGTGGAGTGGCGTTTGGGGCAGTGCCGATATGTCCAAGATAGGACGGTCAACGGCAATTTCTGCGATGTAAGTGCAGCTAAAATCCCCTTCGGCGCGGATCCAAATCCGCTCTCCTATGCCATCATCGGCGGCGACCCGTGAAAAATGCGCAACGTCTGATGTCCAAATCTCGGTCGAACGCACCCGCTGATCCGCAAGATCGGCGGCTTCGATCTGAAGTAAAAGGTCCATTGGCGCGGAGAGTCGATAATGGAGTTTGACGTTAAGTTTCAGGATCATGTTCGAACTCCCTAAGGGTGGTGATCTGGCGGACTATATTAGAGACTGGTTTACTTAAGTCAATCAGCAATGCCTGACAGGGTTAAATTATCATAATACCGCTTTTCAAACTCAAAAGGCGAAACATAATCAACTGCACTATGCAGTCGGGCTTTATTAGACCTGAGAAACGTTAAAAATAGATTAGTTATCGATTTAGCTTTGCAAGACGAGAGCTATGCTCGAAGTACTATCCATTCAAGGGCTGCCAGTTCAACATCGTTCACCGCATGTTACTGTTCTTTTAGGTACTTAATCACCTCAGACTTATATAGCCCGTTGATGATTTCAGCCAAGGCATTGTCGTATGAATCGCCTATTGTGCCACTTGAGAGTGTTTTAAATAATTTAGGGTAGAGGTCGAAAGTGCTACTCTGAAAGATAGGCGAAATAGAAAGCAGGCACAACTTAGGCACACCTGTTTTTTAATGACGTTCGATGAGAGTGCCGAAAAAGAAAATTTGAATCTACGTATAGTTTCCTTTCCCGCTACAGCCCATATTTCACGGACAAAAAAAGCCCCAATCGTTAGACTGGGGCTTTCTAAATTTGGTAGGCATAAGCAGACTCGAACTGCTGACATCCTCTACCATGTCAAGGTAGCTCGACCAACTGACTTCAACAGACCCTAATGTAAATTAATATTTAACTCGTAATTAGGCACTGCCATTTGGCAGTATTTTTGACTGCTACTCTGTCCATAATATCTTAGGTGATAGTTGGTTTTTAGCCATTTATAACGGTCAACTATCTTATTTTAAGGCAAAAGTATTTTTTGCTAGTCGTATATTATTGTCTAATTCATATTTATGTAACGCCGCTAAAAACCAAGTTAACCAGATTGGATGCTGAGCTTGAACAATTGCGAGATCCTGCTCAAGTTTTGCAAGAGAAGCATCTGATGGCACTGACAGAAGGGGAAGTTCAAAGTTAAATCTTAGATACCGTTAGAAACATACAGCGGTATCTTCTATATCTCTACCAAGTTGTTCTGTTTATCTTTCATAAATCATATAGCCTCACATGGTTCAATATGCGCTTCTATAACGCTACTTCTCATAGCGGCCAAGAATTCAATATATCAAGATTACAATCCACGCTCCAGTATGTACTTCCACTTCTCTGTGTCCATCTTCTTAACCTTTATCTTTTCTAGTCCTTTTATCAATAATTGAGAGCATCTATCTTATGAAGCCACATTAGATTCAAGATGTTGATATTTGGCATAAAAATACAATAAAAAAACTATACACTTATGTAAACAATTGTTAGTATAAGTTGCTGATTATCTCTGAAATACTACCGTTTATGCGAAAATTAATTAATTTCTCAAATAAAAAACTAGTCATGAGTTCACTAATGAAGATTGTTATATCGATTTTACCTACCTGTGGTAAGTCTCTTTAATCTATGCAGGTATTGCTGAACTTGGATTACAAGGGTAAGGGTTGAAAACCAAACCAAAATCATGCAAACATTTTTAGATGCTGTAAAAACACAAGAGAGTTTGGGCAAAGACGCCTTAATTACCACTACAGGACATAGTCTAGAAAATTAACAGCTGTTTTGTACCGTAACCAATATTCACTTCTCAATTTATTCAGGTATTCAATGTTTATTCAAAAATTAAGTAAGGTAATCATTATGGTCATGGCTTCTACACTCGCTACCTCCTGTAGCGATGTGTTTTCTGCAAACTATGTTGGTGATTTAGGCGGTGTCCCCGTTGATTTACCCAAAAATATCGTAAGTCTGGTTGAGTATGACGGCGATCCTGCATGGGGTAAAAAACGAGAAGGTTCAAAACCCACACGCAGCTATGACTCAAAGATCAATAGCTTTGTCTTTTACGTGCGCTATACCGATAATGCCATACTCAATAAAGGTAATAACGAACTTAAACAAGCTTATAAAAAAGAACAGTATTTACCGAATGATCCTTGGGTCTCAGTCAATGTCTCCTCTGGAAATAAATATCATGGAGTAGGTGCTATTCACCGTATCGGTGATGGAACGCTTAATCCTAGTAAGGAAGCAGGGCCTGTACATGAATATGAACAGCTTGATAATGAGCAATTTGGATTGGAAGTTTACGCACCGCCGGGTATAGACCCGAAAACTGATAGCCCCTATCGTGAAAACCGATACGCAGAAGATGTGTTTATCCAGAGAGATGAAACGGGGCAGATTACAACCTATATAAAGTGCAGTAATAGAGATGTGCCAAGGCCACCTTGTAGTCACCAATTCGATCTAGAGCCACAGATGGGTTTATATGTCAATGTGCAATATTCTCGCCATAATCTGGCTGATTGGCAACAGATTGAGCAGGTAGTCAGACAACAGATTTTAAACTTTCGTAAGACGTCGTAAGTGTTGCTATAAAACTTAACTTAGGAGCTCATCATGACTACCACTCGCACATCGTCAGGTTCACCAACCGCTTATACCACCCAGCAGCTTGAATCCATGCGTAATGCAGTAGAAGCTGGCGGTGTCGATGCCGCCGTTGCTGCTTATACAGAGCTGCAAGACAACGGATATACCTACGCAGGTTGGGCAAAAGGTGTTGCCACCAATCAAACCGCGACTGGTCAAGCGGCTAATGGTTTTATGGATAACACATCAGCTCAAAATTTTTCAGCTGAGCAAGTGAATCAGATTAAAACGGATATGGCAGTAAATTATTTAAACACACTGATAGAGAATTCAGGAGAGACCGGTGGCATAATTACAACAGATGTCGATTTTGCAGATACCAGAGATTTTCATGAAAAGACTTTTGAAGCACATGGCTTGACGTTAGATAATTGGACGTTAAAGACCCCAATGGACATCGTGGGCGAAGCATTCGGCCCCTATGGAGCCCAAGTACAGGAAGCGGTATGGGAGCAGATTAGAGATACTGAAGGTGAAGGATTTGATGCATTGACTGCCAGTATGATGTTGACGGCACTGGTGGCTAGTGAGGCAAAACCTGATGTATACGATCTCTTAACCGGAGATACGAGAGCACTAGAGTGGTTATTAGCGACGGGACAATCGTTACCTGAAGTTGTACCAACAGCCGCAAATGAGCTCTTGATGGAAGCTGCAGAAGCAGCATTAGCACTTACAAAAGCTCTAGATATACAACCGATGAAACCACCAAGCGATAACACTTACAAAATTGAATACTATGACCCTATTGCCCTTGACTTAGATGGTGATGGAGTCATAGAGACCATTACTGATAATGATTACGACGGGGCAATGTTCGACCATAATAGTGATGGCTTCCGCACAGCGACAGGTTGGATATCTGCTGATGATGGCTTGCTCGTACGTGATATTAATGATAATGGCATCATTGATACAGGAGCAGAGTTGTTTGGTGACAACACACTACTAGCAGATGGTACAACTGCTAATAGTGGTATGCAAGCCTTAGCTGACTTAGACAGTGATGGCAATGGAATTATTAACAGTCAAGATGAGCACTTTAACGAATTGAAAGTCTGGCAAGACAAGAATACCGATGGAATCAGTGATGCTAGCGAACTATTTAGTCTTACAGATATTGGTATTAGTAGTATTGACTTGACAGAAAAACAAACGGTTAACCAACGTGTTGAAGGCGGCTTTATTAAAGAATCTGCTATTTTTACCAAAGCCGATGGTTCGACTGGTGATATCGCTGACATTAATTTTAATAGTGATGCCGTCTACTCTGATTATAAAAATACTGTCACAGTGAGTGACGATATTGCAGACTTACCCTATATCAGTGGCATGGGACGCTTGGCAGATATTCATCAAGCAGCAATGAAATCTGAAGTACTGGCGCAGTTACTCAATGATTATAGTCAGTTGACATCTCGTGACGCTCAAAAGAACATCATTGATGACATCATGATGGCATGGGCATTGACTGATCCACGGTATATTGATAATGATATAGAGATTGTCACTCTACAGACTCAACCTTGGGTACAGTCTGATGATTCTGATAATGTCATTCGGGTACGTCGAGGAGAGCCAGTTCCAGAATATTTAATTACACCAAATCCAAAAGAATATGCTGATGATGAGGTGGAAGCCCAAATTAAGTTTTCTGAAGCATTTTTAGGTGTTAATGTTAGAACGATATATCATCAACTTGGTAATTTTGACGACGTCACGCCAATGATTATCAACTATAGCAATATCAAAAAAATTATTTATGAATCTTTCCTAACACAAACCACTCTCAAACCTTATATAGATGAACTGAATGCATCAACTGGTGAATTTAGCGAATTAAATAGCTTGTTTGAAAGCCACTATGAGCAAGACATGCTGGGTACACTCGAAGACCTAAAGGACTTGTTGCAAATACATTCTATCAAGATAAATGCTGTCGGCTGGGAGCACGGGTTTATTCTATTACAGACATGGCGAGATGAATTATCGACGATGTCAGATGAAATGAAAACGGCTGTTGATGATATATTTTTGGACATTGATGCGCTAACACTAAATGGTACGGCAAAAAATGATTTTGTCATATTGGATAATAATGAGTTAGCAAGTTACTCTGCTCAAGCTGGTAATGACACTATTATTATTCATACTGATTCAAGTCAAACTGTCGAAGCGGGACTAGGTAATGATATTATTGTGTCAGGTAAAGGGAATGATTATCTTAGCGGTGGTGAGGGCATCAATACCTATATCTTTTCTAAAGGATCTGGCGAAGATTTTGTAAGTTACGATAATAAAAGTTTTTTCTTTGATAAATTAGTTTTTGATAGAGTTGCTATTGAAGAAGTAATATTTTACCAGCAAGGTAAAAATTTAGTTATTAGTTTTGGTGAGGATAAAGTTACTGTTCTTGGTGCATTGGATGAAGCTTCTATCAAAGGCTTGATGTTTGAATTTGCAAATACTACAGTGCCTCTCAAGGAACTGCTTGCAATGCCGCTAGAGAACCTAACTATTACTGCCACTGATGAATACATCAATGGTTGGCGTGGTATAGATATATTAAGTGGTAATGAGACTGACAACCAAATATATGCGTATGCTGGTGATGACGAAATTATAGGTGGTAAAGGTAATGACATATTAATAGGTGGCGTAGGACAAGATACTTATCACTTCTCATCAGGTGATGGTATAGATACGATTCAAGAAAGTAATTATGCTAGTGAAGCAAGTTATATTAAGTTCACTGATATCAACGCATCAGATGTCCAATCAATAACTTTTGACGGTGATGATCTTCTTATCCAATACAGCTCCACTGATAAACTCGTATTAAAAGGTTATATTTCCAACTCATTAGACTCTACATTAAGCGTGCAATTTGCCGATGGAACGCAATGGTTAAACCAAGACTTAATGGCGCAAGCAACCTTTGAAGGTAGCGAGAGTGGTGATGTTATCACTGGTACACTAAATGATCGTACCAATATTATAAATGCTTATGATGGTGATGATACCGTACACGGCAATCAAACTGCCCAAAATAACATCGATGGTGGCGCTGGTTGGGATGAGCTACATGGTGGTGACAATATCGACACCGTTTTAGGTGGCACAGGTGAGGACTTTATTTATGGTAACGCAGGTGCAGATAGTATATATGGTGAAGACGGTCACGATACCTTATTTGGCGGCGCTGGTAATGATTATATTGAAGGTGGCAAAGGCAATGATTGGCTACAAGGAGATGAGGGCGTAGATACTTTAGTCGGTGGCTTAGGGGATGACACATATGATGTCGATGATCTTGATACTTTTATTGAGAATGCTAACGAAGGTTATGATGCAATTTTCATTGAAGACAGTTTTAATCTTGAAGGCACTAACCTTGAAGAAATTCACTTAAAAGGCAGTGGTAACTTTAATATTACTGGTGATACCAATGACAATGGTTTATACGGCAATTCAGGCAATAATATTTTAGATGGTAGGAGTGGCGCGGATATTATGTCAGGGGGTGCTGGAGATGACTACTATGTTGTCGATCAGTATGAAACACTTATCAATGATGACGACAGGATTACTTTAAAACATGGAGACCAAGTCGTAGAAGGAAGGCTCAGCCGTGATGGATTTGTCCATGGAGATTCGGGGGGTAACGATACTGTAGAACAATGGGATGATCATCGATTCTATCGCCAAGATGATATGGGCAACTGGTCAAATACTGGTAGCTACCATCATCTGCAAAATAACGTCGAAAACCTCATTCTAAAAGGTGACGCTAAAACAGCGTTCGGCAACGAGCTTGATAATGTTATTACGCTTAACGAACAGAGTAACTTCGTGAATGGTTTAGGCGGTAATGACACCATTATTTATCAAAAAGGTGGTGGTCAAGACACTATTAGTGTGACTGATAATGTAGAAGCAATTGATACTCTGGTCATTCAAGGTTACTCTCAACAGCAATCGTCGTTCACACGAGAGCAAGACAGCTTAATGATTCGCTTTGCCGGTAGTAACGAGCACATCTGGCTAGCTGACTACTTCAAAGAGGCTGTAGCCGATACGCAATTGAATCAGACTGACGTTGACTTTTTACCCGTAAACGATGTTGATAGTGTCTCTCTTGGTGATGACGCATTAGTATTGCTATCTAATTCTCCTAATGGAGAAGGCAACTTAGATAGTGAGATACCATTAGGTGAATCATCATCAGACGACCTGCTCATCGATGACCAACCCATACCCATGATCGACAACAAAATCGACCGCATCATCTTCGACAATAACGGAGAACAAGTGGTTCTCACACAACAAGACATTGATAATGCCATTATTGATCGAGCAGACAATCATGCGCCTACTGTCAATAAACACGCACAGGCTATTACCATCAATGATGACGAAGCTTTAAGCGTTCAGTTTGATGCGGATACCATTGTTGATGCAGATGTTTGGGACTCAAGCCTTAACTACCGCATCACTTTAGACACTCAAAATGCTGATGGCAGTTATCAAGATATTCCTGACTGGTTAAAATTCGATGCTGATACTCGTACGCTTACGGGTAGCCCAACTGTCGATAGTATTGGCAGCTACTCCTTCATATTATGGGCGGGCGACCTATTTGGTACTAGTGCAGGCACTTACCTCACCCTTACCGTCAATTCAAGCCAACCCGTTGATGTGCCCGTAGAGACCAGCCCTGATAATGTCGTAGAAGGCACAGATAGCAGTGAGCAGCTACTGGGTACGAATGGTAATGACCTTATTAACGGCTATTTAGGTGATGACCAGCTGTTTGGGTTTACTGGTAATGATACCTTGAATGGTGGTGCAGGTGACGACTACCTAGCAGGCGGTAACGGCTCAGGTAGCAACTCAGGTAATGATATTCTCAACGGCGGCACAGGCAATGACACCTTATCTGGTGAAGACGGTAACGACACCTTATCTGGTGGCGCAGGTAATGACAGCTACATCTACAAAGCCAATCAAGGGATCGATATCATTGACAACGCTGGTGGTGGTAATGACGGCATCTTCTTTCAAGGTATAGATAAGAGCCAACTCAGCTACCATAAAGAAGGAGATGATCTCATTATCCTAGTCGATGGGGACTTGAATCAGCAAGTCAAAGTTGAAGGACATTTTAGTAGTAATGATAAAGCCATCGACTATATTGTTCCAAGCAGTAATATGGTTATCTCTGCTCAGAGTATCGCTAGTCAATTGACAGCATTACCTGGATCTGGCAGTGGTGATACAGATAATGGTGGCAATGACGACACCACCACACCAACCGATCCTGAAGTACCTACTGATAATACAGATCTATCGGGTGATAATACTATCGTAGACACGGCAGGTAACGACCAGTTGAAAGGTGGCAGAGGTAACGATACATATATCTACACAGCTGGCATAGATACTATTATTGATACGCATGGTGCAGACGAAATTATCTTTAGTAACGGTATCACTTATAATCAGGTTGGATCAGGGTTGATGAGCTCTGGTAATGATCTTATCCTGCGAGTCAATGGCGATGCCAATAATCAAGTCACGATCAAAGACTACTTTAGTAATGGCGATAGCATCATTGAAACTATTAGCTTTGAGACTGGCGGTAGTATTTCACACGAGCAAATCTTTGGGCTATTTGGTAAAGCGATACCAGAGTCCATGTCTGAACCAGAAGTCACACCTGATGACAATACGACACCAGACGTACCTGATACTGGTGATAGCGCCGCTGATATCGTAGGCACAGATGCCAATGATCAGCTCAATGGCACGGATGTGAATAATCGCTTGCAAGGGCTGGGCGGGGACGATCAGTTAGAGGGTGGGCTGGGTAATGATATTCTCATTGGCGGCGCTGGACACGATACGTTAAAAGGCGGCGTAGGCGACGATCTCTATTACTTCGAAGCAGGATTTGGACAAGATATCATAGACAATACGGGCGGCGGCATTGATAACATCTATTTTGATGGTGTTGGATTTAATGACGTAGCCAGTGGACTCATGCGCAGCAATGACGATCTGATTCTCAAAGTGAGTGGCACTACTGATCAATTAACAATCGCTGATTTCTTTGAAGGTGGCGAGTCAGCAGTTGGTAATATCAGCTTTGCCTCCGGTGGTAATATCAGCGCTGATCAGATATTTGGTGCTTATGGCATTAGCAACCCAAACCCTAGTAATGCCTCTAGCTCTCAGCATCAAAGCACGCTGGGTACTATGCTAAATGTGATGCAGCAGTTCGATGAGAATAGTATGAATAATGGGTATGGTGACGTTATCTAAGTCGATTGATTTACCTTTTTACTCTTCACTCTAAAATAATTTAGAGCCTTATGAAAAGCCAAATACTGCAAGTATCTGGCTTTTTATTTTGCTAATCGCTCCTCATGTAGTACAGCTCGATATAGCCGATGATATCATTGATCGCTGTAAACCTTGTTTTATAGTTCTGGTGATACACAAGCTCATTCTTCAATGTACCCAGAAGCTTTCTATCGGAGCGTTATCAAAGCAGTTGCCCTTACCACTCAAGGAGCCTGTAAATTGAGGCTGTTTGATAATCTTGTGGTAGGCATGACTGCAATACTGGCTGCCCCTGTCAGAGTGGATTATTAGCCCTTGGTCTGGTCTCTTGTTCTTGATTGCCATATTCAATGCACGGCAAACTAAATCAGCGGTCATGCGCTTACTTATAGCGTAGCCGACGAGCTCTTTGGTATATAAGTCTTTAACACCAGCCAAGTACAGCCAGCCCTCATTCGTCCAGATATAAGTTATGTCACTGACCCAAGATTCATTAGGTCGACTGGCGTCAAACTTTTGATCCAGCACGTTTGGATAAACTAGCTTGTTATGATTTGAGTCAGTGGTGATGTTAAATATCTACTGATTGTCTTTAATAAAGGCGTACCTTACTAGCTGTCACCTACGTCTTGCGTCACTAAAACAGTCTACTAGACTGTTTCTTAACGTTCCTTTTCGGCAACTTTAAGTTGTTGCTTGAGCTGCTTTATTTCTTGAAGAGCCGTCATAAGTTCAGGATCATATTGTTCTATGCCGACAAGCTTGCCTTGGTTGGCTTTACTGTGCCAGTAGAGAAGGTTTGCATGGCTATGCCAAGCTGTTTTGCAGTCGCTGAAATATTGCCGTTGTTGTCTGCTGTCCTTTTAACAGCTTCAGCTTTAAATTCGTCACTGTAGGTTCTTAATTTCTTGGTCATGGTGAACTCCGATTAATACGCTTAGTTTACCAAGTTTAGGTGTACGGTTTCTTCAGCATAGCTCATTCACGGTAAAGGTCAAAAAGAGGATTTTAATTTTAATGATTTCTAAGGGTTGTTCACGTTTTGGTCACCGTCGCTTTTTCAATTGATTTGAAGCTGATTAAATAACCATAACTATGAGTTGATATAAGCAAGGATTTCCCCCTACAGCCTATATTTTACAGACAAAAAAAAGCCCCGATCGTGAGATCGGGGCTTTCTAAATTTGGTAGGCATAAGCAGACTCGAACTGCTGACCTCTACCATGTCAAGGTAGCGCTCTAACCAACTGAGCTATACGCCTATTTAGGTTGAGCATTTTAGCAAGTTTCTCAAACTTTGCAAGCCTTTTTTATCATAATCTTGCCTTATTATTATTATATTTAGAATTGAAGCTTATATTAGGCACTACAAAATATTTTTTTGTGTATATTTACTAAATATATCATTTGATTAGTTTAGTTTTTATTGTTAATTATAATGAATAAGAGCCTATAACTGGTATGATATCTCTAACTGAAGTGAGAGTCATAATGGTAATGACTTAAAGTCAGTCATGCTTAACAGTATTAAATGACAATTAGAAATAGTCGGAGAATAATATGGGCTTATTGGTAGACGGGCAATGGCAAGACAAATGGTACGAGACAAAAGCCAATGGTGGACGTTTTGAGCGTGAAGATGCAGGCTTTAGAAGCTGGGTCACGGTAGACGGCAGGGCAGGACCAACAGGTATTGAGGGCTTTAAAGCCGAACCTGACCGTTACCATCTATATGTGTCGCTTGCGTGTCCTTGGGCGCATCGCACTTTGATTTATCGTAAGCTCAAAGGTTTAGAAGACCTCATCCCAATATCCGTGGTTAATCCCTATATGGGTGAGCACGGTTGGACATTTGCAGATGGTGCAGGCGTCGTTGCTGACCCAGTTATCCATGCAGACTATGCGTATGAGCTTTATACCAAAGCAAAGCCAGATTATACAGGCCGTGTCACAGTGCCGATTTTATGGGATAAGAAGACCAATACGATCGTGAGTAATGAATCATCTGAAATCATTCGCATGTTTAATTCAGCTTTCGACGAAGTTGGTGCTGTAGCAGGTAATTTTTTGCCAGCAGATCTGTTGAGCGAAATCGATGATATCAATACGTTTGTTTATTCTACGATTAATAATGGGGTGTATAAAACTGGGTTTTCGACCACGCAGGAGGCCTATGAAGAGGCAGTGATTGAGCTGTTTGCGGCACTAGATACACTTGAGGCGCGCTTAGCAGGTCAGCGCTACCTCACAGGGAGCACCATAACCGAAGCCGATTGGCGACTGTTTACCACTTTGGTTCGTTTCGACGCCGTTTATGTTGGGCATTTTAAGTGTAATCTGCATCGCATCGTTGATTATCCAAATCTGTGGGGCTATCTGCGTGATTTATATCAGGTGCCAGGTATTGCAGAGACGGTGAATATGACTCACATCAAGCAGCATTATTACACCAGTCACGCCAATATCAATCCCACTCGTATCATACCTGTTGGTCCTGCTATTGATTTTACGACAGCGCATAATCGTGAGCAGCTGTAGATACTCATAGTTAGTACACGCAATAAATCTTTTTATTTTAATAGAGTGTCAGTATAAAAAAAGCCCCAGCTACTAATAAGCAGTTGGGGCTTTTTTACGACATGAAAAGTAGCTCAATACTAAGCGTTGTTTAGCTGACGGGCAGCTTCTAATGCAAAGTACGTCAAGATACCATCAGCCCCAGCACGGCGGAAACCAATCAAAGATTCTAAGATGACCGCATCACTCAACCAGCCGTTTTGGATAGCAGCCATATGCATGGCATATTCGCCAGAGACCTGATAAGCAAAGGTTGGTACGCCAAAGGTATCTTTAACTTCACGAATCAAATCTAAGTATGGCTGACCAGGTTTTATCATGACCATATCAGCACCTTCATTAATGTCCATGGCGACTTCATGCAGTGCTTCAGCACGATTGCCAAAGTCCATCTGATATTGTTTCTTATGCCCACCTTTTAGATTGCCAGCACTGCCGACCGCATCACGGAATGGACCATAATATGCAGAGGCATACTTGGCTGAGTAGGCCATAATCGCGGTATTCACAAAACCTTCTTCTTCAAACGCATCACGCATGGCTTTGATACGACCATCCATCATGTCACTAGGCGAGATGATATCAGCACCCGCGCGAGCATGGACGAGCGCTTGCTTGACCAATACTTCGATGGTTGCATCGTTGATGACGTAACCGCTGTCATCGAGCAGGCCATCTTGACCGTGTGAGGTATAAGGGTCTAGCGCCACATCAGTCATGACGACCATTTCTGGCACAGCGTCTTTGACCGCCTTTATCGTACGTGCAGTCAGGGCATTTTCATCATAGGCTGCTTTGCCATCAGGCGTTTTTAAGGCATTATCAATGACAGGGAAGATGTCGATAGTGGTGACACCTTCTGCTAATAATTCCTTGGCATAATCAATCAGCAAATCAATTGATAGACGTTCAACACCCGGCATACTAGCGATGGTTTCACGCTGGTTGTTGCCTTCTAAGACAAATACGGGGGCGATGAAATGCTTAGGATGCAGCTCTACTTCACGAATCATAGCCCGTACATTATCGTTATAACGTAGGCGGCGCAGGCGAGTGGCAGGGTATTGGCGGTTAAAGGTATAGGTCATAATCATTCCTTACGATCGTTTTAATGGTTATCGCTTCATGTCATTGGAGCATAGGTACTGATATAGTCAGTTCAATATAAAAAAGAGACATTGTGATTGATATAAATTTTTTTTAGTCTCTGTCTGCGTAGGCATAGCAAGCAAGAAAAATTTATACCAGTTTCGCGTTATTAAATAACGTATCCATTTTATTTAGTATTAACTATAGTATCGACTATAGATTTAATATTTGAAAATGGGCGCTAACAAAATAGCCGTTAGCCTAGGGCGTGTCTTCAATTCACTCGATAGTCATCTGAATGGGCTAAAAATGGCTAAATCTTGCCAAACATCGTCAAATAGCTGGTTAATATCCCGATATTATCTGCACTATTTTTCTTGTTTGACGGCAATTTATCTCATTTTTATCACCATTTTTGAAATGAAGACACGCCCTAGTGATTCTACTATAACCAAAGACAACTGATAAAAGCAAAAAGCCCTACCAAGTCGGCAGGGCTAATGGTACTTATCAACTGTCAATACAAGGATACTGTGATGTCACGATTTTAAGATTGAACCATTTAAGGCTCAACAATCTGCGTGACCGGCACTTGCTCAACACTATTTTCATTGAAACGCGTCTCTTCGGTAATCACACCCACTGCAGCATCTGTTTTACCATCGCTATTGACATCGACGATAGCAGTCGGCTCAAAGGTAGTGGTTTCTAGCGGCTGCGCTTGTTTGATTGCGATGGCTTCTTGTAAAGAAGCCACACGTGCTGAGCTCGCCGCATCAATCGCGTTAGCCGCTTTTACCTTGTTGCTATAGGCAGGTAGATTGACGACTTGAACCAAGTTGGTATATTGCGGCACAGGGATGACCGTTGGCACATCAAGGTTAGCACCGCCACCGAGCGCTTGGTACAATTCAATTTGGCTGACAAGTTTTTGTAGTTCTAAATCCAAAATTCCCTGCTGGGTTGAGAATAACGAACGCTGGGCATCGAGGACATCTAGATAGTTGGAGACACCCGCTTTAAAGCGTGCATCGGCAATTTGATAGGTTTGCTCAAAGTTATCTTGTAGGCGATACTGGGATTCTAACTGCTCACCCAAGGTGGCGCGTGTCGCTAGCACATCCGACACTTCGCGGAATGCGGTTTGGATAGAGCGCTCATAATTCGAAAGCGTCTGCTCACGCTCGATTTTGGCCACATTGTATTCAGCATCCAAACGACCTGCGTCAAAGATTGGGACACTAATACTTGGGCCAAAAGACCAGCCGACTGCCCCGCTTTTGAACAGATCATCTAAGCTACCGCTACTGACACCAACACTACTTGCTAAGCTAATAGAAGGGAAGTAAGACGCACGTGCCACTTCGATATTGGCACCCGCAGCTTTTAAGTTGTATTCCGCTTGTAGGACATCAGGGCGATAGCGTAACAACTCACTTGGTAAGCCGGCATTAAAGAGTTGCTGGCTAGTAATATTGCTGACTGCCGGTGTTGGAATCAACTCGTTTGGAATAGAGGCGCCAATCAAATATTGCAAGGCATTACGTGAGGTCAAGATACTGCTTTGTGCCCGTAATACGGCAAGCCTAGCATTTTCTAAAGAAGCACTGGCTTGCAATGAAGGCAGTTTAGGATCAATGCCTGCCTCAAAACGTTTGCTCGCAATAAACAATGATCTGTCACGACTCTCAACAGTAGCTTCTGCCAGCTTAAGCTGTGCCAAGCTATAGCTTAAATTGGCATAGCTTTGGGCAATATTACTGATTAGACTAATTTGAGTCGAATCCTTCGCGGCTGTAGTCGCCAAAAAATTCTGCAACGCTTGATCTTTTAGGCTAGAAATCTTACCCCAAAAATCCAGCTCGTAGTTGGCCAATCCTAGGTTGACGTTATAACTACTGTTAGGGTTTTTGTCAGTTCTATTCTGTGCTTGGCGCGTGTAGCCGCCACTACCATTGATGGTTGGCAGGTCGTTAATATCGGTGATTTGATATTGCGCTCGTGCTTTTTCAATGGCTAAACGGGCACTTTCAAAGTCTTTATTATTCTCAAGTCCTAAAGCAATCAGCCCTTTTAGACGCTCATCGCTATAGAAATTTTGCCAGCGTTGACCCGCAATACTTGGCTGTGACGCGTTACTAGCCGTTTCCTTGTCGAACGCCCCGTAGGCTTGTTCAATAGAGATATTGGGCTCAGCAAGTACAGGGCGGGTATCGGCTTTTGGAATGGTATTACAAGCCGCCATACTCATCGCTAAAGCAGTCAAGCCTATTAAACGACCGCTGTTCTTGCGCATGCGTGATAGAACTGGGCGCGCAAGGGTAGCAGAGGCTACCACCGCTGTAGTATTGGTTGTACATGTTTTTTGAGCACTCATTATGTATTGTCTCCAAGGCTTGCAGGCTGATAACTCTCTGAGGGAGTTGGGTTCTGAGGAGCAGGCGTACCATTATCGCCATCGCCTTTATCATTTGGCTTGTTGTTGTCATACTTGTGAGGGAACACACTGCGTACCCAAATGTAGAACATCGGGATAAAGAAGATGCCTAAGAGGGTCGCCGTTACGACGCCGCCAACCACACTGGTACCAATGGCATTCTGACTGCCTGAACCTGGACCACTCGCCAAGAATAATGGCACAACACCTAGACCAAAGGCAAGTGAGGTCATGACAATTGGGCGCAGACGTTGGCGTGCTGCTGTCATAACTGCCTCTTTTAGACTATAGCCTTCCTCTTGATGCTCTTTTGCAAACTCAATGATCAAGATGGCGTTTTTGGCCGATAGACCAACCACCGTCAGTAGACCTACTTGCAGGTAAATATCGTTGGCGAAACCTCGTAGCCACGTAAATATGACTGCCCCTAATACCCCAAGTGGAATGACCAGTAGAACAGAGAAGGGGATAGACCAGCTTTCATAGAGGGCTGCCAAACATAAGAAAACGACTAAGATTGAAAGCGCGTAGAGCATCGGTGCTTGAGCGCCTGACTTTTGCTCTTCTAGTGACATACCTGTCCACTCGTAACTGATACCTTCAGGTAGCTTCTCAATCATGGCTTCCATCGAGCTCATGGCTTCACCAGTACTTAGACCGGGCGCAGCACTACCTTGGATGTTCATAGACGGTAAGCTGTTGTAGCGGGTCAGACGTGGTGAGCCTGATTGCCATTCACTGGTCGAAAAAGCATTAAATGAGATCATATCGCCCATTTCATTTCGCACATACCATTTACCAATATCATCAGGATTGGTACGGCTACTCGCTTCACCTTGAACAAAGACGCGTTTAATACGGCCACGATCAATAAAGTCATTAACGTAGCTTGAACCCCAAGCGGTGGAGATAACGCTATTGATATTACCTAGTGACAAGCCATAAGCGGCGGCTTGCTCTTGATTGATATTCACCTTGAGCTGCGGTGAGTCTTCCTGACCGTTAGGACGTACACCAGCGACTTGATCGTTTTGCGCTGCCATGCCTAGCAGCATGTTTCGTGCTTCAAGTAGCCCTTCGTGACCAAGATTACCATTATCTTGGAGCATCAAATCAAAACCACTGGCGTTACCAAGTTCGGTAATGGCTGGCGGTACAATCGCAAAAACTTGCGCTTCATTTAATTGAGTAAAGAAGTAACCCATTGCTCGACCAGCAACAGCCTGAGCAGTGTTCTCATCACCCGAACGCGCTTCCCAATCTGACAAGCGAACGAATGCCAGTCCCATATTTTGCCCTTGACCTGCAAAGCTAAAACCTGCAATGGTAAAGACGGAGGCAATGTTATCGGTTTCTTGAGTGTCGTAATAGTTTCTTACTTTATCGAGCACTTCTTGTGTTTCATCTAATGTCGAACCGGCAGGAAGCTGAACCAAGGTAAACATAATACCTTGATCTTCTTCTGGTAAAAATGAGCCGGGAATACGTAAGAATACCACCACCATGACGCCAATAATGGCCGCATAACCAATCAAATATAACCATTTGAAGCGAAAGCTTTTACCGACAAAGCCTTCGTATGAACGACTAAGCTTAAAGAATGAGCGGTTAAACCAGCCAAAGAAGCCTTTTTGCTTTTCTTCGTTGCCTTTTTCATGGCTCTTGCCACGTTTTAATAAGGTCACGCATAGCGCAGGGGTGAAAACAAGGGCGACAATGGCTGATAACACCATAGCAGTAATCAAAGTAATGGAGAACTGACGGTAAATTACGCCCGTTGAACCACCGAAGAAGGCCATCGGTACAAATACTGCTGATAGAATCAAAGCAATACCGATAACAATCTTACTAATCTCACCCATCGATTGAATGGTCGCGTCTTTAATAGAAATATGGGGGTCTTCTTCTAAGATACGTTCAACGTTCTCTACCACAACGATCGCATCATCGACCAGTAGACCGATGGACAGTACCATCGCAAACATGGTCAGCACGTTGATACTAAAGCCCGCTACATAAAGCACTGCGAACGTGCCCAGTAAAACGACAGGTACGGCAAGCGTCGGAATAATAGTTGCACGCCAGTTCTGTAAGAAAATGAACATGACGATAAATACCAACACAATTGCCTCAATGAGGGTCATGACGACTTGTTCGATAGACAAGCGTACGAACGGCGTGGTGTCATAAGGAACGACTGAGACTAGACCAATTGGGAAGTTTTTTTCTAGCTCCGCCATACGTGCGCCAACGGCTTCACGAGTCTCAAGCGCGTTAGCACCACCTGCGAGTGAAATACCTAGAGCGGCAGCTTCTTGACCATTGTATAGCGATATTACACTATAGTCTGCACTACCGATTTCGACATCTGCCACATCGCCTAAGCGCACTTGTGCGCCTGAGGTATCTGTTTTTAGTAGAATGTTTCGGAATTCTTCAGGCGTTTGAAGATAGCTTTGCACTGTAACGGTGGCATTGATAACCTGTTGGTCGGTATCAGCAGGTGCTTGACCTAACTGACCGGCAGATACTTGCGCGTTCTGCGCTCGTATCGCATTGACCACATCAGAGGGCACCATGTTATAGCTACGTAGGCGTGAAGGGTCAAGCCATACACGCATCGCATAGGTAGAGCCAAAGACTTGAACTTCACCCACACCCTCTACACGACTGATCGAATCGACGACATTGGAGTTAATATAATCGGCAATATCTGCCCGATCCATGGTGCCATCTTCAGAAATAAATGCTTGCACCATCAAAAAGCTGCTAGACGATTTATTGACGTTGACGCCCTGACGCTGAACTGACTCAGGCAAGGAGCTCATCGCTGCTTGCAGTTTGTTCTGTACTTGTACTTGTGCGGTATCAGAATCAGTACCATTCTCAAAGGTAAGCGTCACTGAGGCGCTACCATTTGACGAGCTCGATGACGACATATACATCAGACCATCAAGACCCTTCATACGTTGTTCAATGATCTGTATGACTGAGTTCTCGACAGTTTGTGCATTAGCACCAGGATAGCTGGCACTGACTGAGATGGTCGGTGGTGCAATACGTGGATACTGTTCGATCGGTAGGTTAATGACCGATATCACCCCGATGAGCATGACCAAAATAGCCATAACCCATGCAAAAATAGGGCGATTAATAAAAAAACGTGACATAGTATATCCCTAAGTCTTCCTATCTTTGAATAGAATTAGTTAGCAGTGGTTTCTGTAGGTTTCTTAGCAGAAGTTCCGTTACCAGCTGGCTTATCCACCGTTTTTGCAGCTTGCTGAGGCGTTTTGGCGTTTGGCGTACCTTGTCCTTTTGCAGATGGTGCTGGATTGGTGCTTTCTAATGGCTTAGCGACTACCTCTTGATCAGGTTTGACTTTTGAGCCACCAATAATCACGACCTTATCACCTGCTTTTAGACCGTCAGTAACTACCCATTGTCCGTTATAAGTACCATTAATAGTGACTGGACGTACTTGGATTTTGTTGTTTTCATCGACGATATAGACTTGCGTCTCACTCTTAGGCGTACGTGACACTGCGCTTTGCGGCACTAGCGCAGCATTGGTAATGACGCTTTGGGTCAAGCGTGCAGTGACATACATACCCGGCAGCAAGATATTATTACTGTTCGGGAAGATGGCACGTAAGGTCACAGCGCCTGTTGACGCATCAACTTTGGCTTCAGACAATGCAAGCTTGCCACGTACAGGATAGACTGAGCCATCTTCTAGGACCAATTCAACCGAGTTCATACCGGGTTGTGCTTTGCCTTCAGATATTTGCTGGCGTAATTTGAGCAGCTCAGACGATGATTGACTGATATCTACATAGATAGGGTCTAGACGCGAAATCGTCACCAACGGATTGGCTTGACTGGCGCTGACTAAAGTACCCGCAGTCACATTCGAGCGCTCTGTGCGCCCTGAGATCGGTGCCCGTACAATCGTACGGTTAAGATCTAACGTGCTGGACTCCAATCCTGCTTGAGCCGTTTGAATACCTGCCTTCGCGCTTTCGATACCTGCTTGTGTTTGACCGATAGCAGCATTGGCGCTTTGGACAGCTGCTTGTGCAGTACGCACAGCGGTTTGTGCTTGATCGTATTGTTGTTTAGAGATAGCGTCAATCTCTACAAGACCTTGTAGTCGCTGAAAATCATTGACCGCTTGGGCTAATAAAGCTTGGCGACTGCCCAATTCAGCTTTGGCATTGGCGTTATTGGCCAGTGCAGTCTGATAATTGGCTTGAGACTGAGCAACTGCTGCTTCACCGCTGGTGATAGAAGTGGCATAGTTATCAGTATTGATACGATAGAGTGGCTGGTCTTTTTTGACGTTACCGCCCTCACGGAACAGTACCTCGTCAATGACGCCATTAACCTGTGGACGAACGTCAGCAGTTTGATAGGCCGCAGTGCGTCCAGAGAATGTTTGTACTTGGGGTACGGTATCGAGAGTGACAGTCTGAACGTTGACAACCGCAGGCGGCATCTGCTGCTGTGCGGCATCTGCGCCAGCGGCGTCCTCGTTTTTGTCACAGCCAATCAGTACAGCTCCAGATAGTACAGATGCTATTACAAGCGCAAGAGTAGAGTGCTTCATCAATGTCCTCGGCAATAGGTATAAAATAAATAGTGACAGTATAAAAAATTTATAAGTAAATAAATCTTAACGTATGAAATTTTAAAGGTATTAAATGTAGGGGCAGTCTTAACGCTAAGTACACGCCATATCTTGCTCAGATCACTTTCGATAACATCAGTTTTAATAGAACCAATTTTAATATCACGTAATGACTAGAATGCCCAGTTCTTATGTTTGTATGATGAATTATGAGGCAAGGTTTTGAGCATCATAGATGTAGGCAAGCCACAGAGTTGATTAGTAAACTTAATCAGTTATTATAAACTAATGGGGTTACCCCACAGTCAAGTACTTTAGGAGAGGGAAGGCGGCAAAAAACGGCAATACTACGTTTTATGAATAACTGAGGTGCCGCTATAGTAAGTCTCACCTCAGTTAACCGCCAATAGGGCGATATACAACCTACTATCAAAACATATTGTAAACTTTTGTTATAATTATAAAACACATAATCATTGAGGCTTTTAAACGATGAGAATTTTGGTTTGTAAGCAAAATAACAAATTTATCAAGTACTAATTATGACCATAAAAATAACACTCAACAGTCTCTACTGTGCATAGATCAGTATCACAATAGAAACGTGAATCGAGACTGATAACCGTTAAAAAACGATGCTGCTACACTAGCTACACTAAACGTGCGCTAGCAAGCTCGGTCAGTTGATATAAACCTTGACGATAGCGATTGTCTGGTAGCGTGCTCAGTGCTTGTTGCGCCAGTTTGGTTTCTTCCAAAGCACGCTGTTTGCAATAATCTAATGAGCCTGAGCGGCGCACCAAATCAATAAGCTGTTCAGCGTTAGGCGTTTTCCCAGTTTGTACGGCAATGCGGAGCTGCTCATAGCCTTCTGTATCGCTGTTTTTTAGCAACTCAAGTGCTTTGATCGTTGGTAAAGTAGGTTTGCCTTCAGCAAGGTCGTCGCCTAGGTTTTTGCCCATCACTTCACTATCGCCACTATAATCAAGCACATCATCGATAATTTGAAAGGCATTGCCAAAGTGCTGTCCGAAATCACCCAATGCCGTCATATATTCTGTCTTGTCTTGCAAGATAGCGGCACCTTGGGTCGCCATCATAAACAGACGTGAGGTTTTGCCATCGATAATGCGTAGGTAGTCTTCTTCTGTCGCGGCAGGGTTATGCTGATGCTGTAGCTGCAACACTTCACCTTCAGCAATATCACAAGTACCATCCGAGAACACTTGCAACAATGGTAGGCTTTGAAAACCGACCAAAAGATTGAAGGCGCGGGCAATGAGGTAATCACCGACCAATACTGCGGTGGCATTATCCCATGTGGCATTCGCCGTTGGCTTACCGCGGCGCTGTCCTGACTCATCAATGACATCATCGTGGACGAGGGTAGCAGTATGCAGCATCTCAGTGATGGCAGCTAAATGCATGGCTTTTTCTGATGGATTGTCATTGAACATGCGGGCACATAATAAGGTAATCAGTGGACGCATACGTTTGCCACCAGCATTGATTACATGCTGCGAGACGCTCATGACGAGCTGTACTTTTGAGTTGAGACTACCAAATACTTGCTTGTCCATCACCTCAAAATCATCAGCGACGATACTTTGAATATCAGCATAGCTAGGCATGGATTGAGTCATAGAAGAGGTATTAGTTGAAGAGGTAATAGTCATAATAAATAGTCATATTAATAAGAATAAAGAGAGTTTTTATAACCTTGACTTTATCTATCTATAGGTAAGGTATCGTTTTGCTTATAATAGCATAGCTGTACGTTTAAATTGTGGGTTAAAGTATAAAGCAGAAGTAGATCAAAAGTGTTTTATACACGCTTTACTGCGCGGGTTAAGAAGAATAAAAACTGCAAAAACCTTTTATATTTTGGATATATGTTCTCTAGCTTATTTAAAATTTTTTAATCACATAAATGACTCATAAAAGGCTGTAAGTAACTGATTGCATAAGTTATAATAACCGCTGTTGGGCTTAATCCATCATTCGTCATTATTGTTTTGTATGCTCATATTAGAATTGTTGTCTATGACGCTCTTATAATAAGCAGTAGATATAGCAGGATGAGTGATTGTCATTAGTGTAACCACCTTACAAAAACAAGAGGCGCGGCTTGCTTTTATGAGCAAAAAGCCGTAAAATCTTGCCTTTAATTTTTCCCTGTCGTGTTCGTCGTAAAAGCGTTGGTATAACATCAGCCACGGCACACGGGTTAAACGGAGTCATACAATGTACGCAGTAATCAAAACTGGTGGTAAACAGCACCGTGTAGTCGTCGATGAATTGCTTAAAGTTGAACTACTAAAAGCAGAAACTGGCGCTACAATCAAATTTGAAGACGTATTGATGATTGTTGACGGTGAAACTGTCAAAATCGGTCAGCCTATCGTTGAAGGTGCTAGCGTTGAAGTTGAAGTTGTTGAGCATGGTCGCGGCGAAAAAATTCGTATCGTCAAGCACAACCGTCGTAAGCATTATCACAAAGAGCAAGGTCACCGCCAATGGTATACCTTGTTAAAAATCAAAGCCATTAATGCCTAATTACCCATTTAGCAATTATTGCTAAACAGCGCACTAAATGCTTAAGAGTTGTCGCATTAGCGATAAGTCACATTAACAAGGAGATTTTCTCATGGCACATAAAAAAGCTGCCGGCTCGTCACGTAACGGTCGTGATTCAAACCCAAAAATGCTCGGCGTAAAAATCTTTGGCGGTCAAGCCATCGTCGCTGGTAACATCATCGTTCGTCAACGTGGTACAGAATTCCACGCAGGCGAAGGCGTTGGCATGGGTCGTGATCACACTTTATTTGCACTGAATGACGGTGTTGTAAAGTTTGCGACCAAAGGTAAATTCAACCGTCGTTATGTTATGGTTGAAAGTGCATAATTGCCCATCTGAATTGTTTTATTCTCTGTGAATAAAATAATCTGATGACTAGAAAAGCCTCTATTACCGTATGGTAGTGGAGGCTTTTTTATATCCATACTTTATAGTAGGTTTGCGTTCGTGAGCCATCACAGCCTTTAAAACCCTATCGAAAAACCTTGATGTACTGTGTAACAGAGTTGGTTACAAGCGTGTATGGCAGGCGTAGTAATGATTGCAAATCATGACTAGGCGCGTAATGAAAAAACTGGCACACTGTGCGCATTGCTTAATGACACTGGTTTTATCTGGTGAGTTAAACATTATCGAAAACAAAAAATTTAATAAGAACATTTATTTTTTAGCGATTACGCACTTTAAGAGAGAATTGATAATGACTTTACTAAACAAACAAACGATTGAACAGACAACTACTCTAAAACAAAAAATAATGAGCGGTGCTTTAGCGGGCGTATTAATGACTTCGCTTGGTGTTGCAGCTCCAATGATGGCATTGACTCAGTCTGCTACCGCCGCGCCGGCTGACAATTTAACAGCAGCCACGCGTCTGAATAAACTGTTAACAAACACAAAAAGCATGACAGCTAACTTTAGCCAAACGACAAAAGGCGCTAGCAGTGGTACTTTTTCTGGCTCTATGAGTGTGCAGCGTCCAAACAATTTTCGCTGGGAGACAAAATCACCCTCACAGCAGCTGATCATTGCTAATGGTAGCTCTATGTGGGTCTATGATAAAGATTTAGAGCAAGCGACCAAACAAAACGTCGATAGCCAAGTGGGCAACACCCCAGCACTGTTATTGTCAGGTGATCCAAGTAAAATTGATCAAAGCTTTAAAATCACCCAGCCGTACGATAATAAAAACTATTATGTGCTGTATCCAAAGTCAGATAGTGCCAGTTTTAAGAGTTTATCAATGAGTTTTAGCGGTGGTAAACCAGTGATGATGGTATTAAACGATACCCTGGGTCAAACCACTTCTATCAAATTCAGCGGTATCAAGCTAAACCCAAGCATTAGCAGCAGTCAGTTCAAATTTACTCCGCCAAAGGGTGTTGATATTATTAATCAGTAATCAGTAATCAGTAATCAGTAATCAGTAATCAGTAATCAGTAATCAGTACTGCTAATTGATGACACACTCAAGCTGTATTGGTTTACACCAATCAGCTTCGAAAAAAGGACAGACCTAATGAGGTCTGTCCTTTTTTTCGAAGCCATATAAACATTAGGCCATGGTCTTGATGGCTGCCATATCTGGCATTGGCGGTAACTCATCTAAATCACTCAGTCCAAATGCATCTAAGAATTGCGCAGTGGTATGTAGCAATGCTGGTCGACCCAAAGTCTCTTTATAGCCCTTCTCTTCAATCCAACCTTTATCAAACAATTGGCGCAATATATTGCTCGATAGTGTGACACCGCGCACGTGCTCGATATCACTGCGGGTCACTGGTTGTTTATAAGCAACCACACTTAAGGTCTCAAGTAGGGCTTGGCTCAGTCGCTCTTGGCGTTGCGGGAACACGCGTTGGATTAAGAGGCTGTAGCTATCTGTGATTTGCAAGCGATAACCACTGGCAGTTTCATGTAGGCTAAGGACGCCCGTGTCTAAGCGTTGTCTTAGTAGTTCTAAGGCTTGTTTTAGCTCTTTACTTGACAACGACAGGTGCTTCTTTAAGGCATTGGCAGGGAGTGGTGCTTCAGATGCATGCAACAGCACTTCGATATGCTTGCTTATCTCTTCAAGATGTTGACACTGAATATCTGTCATTAGGAAAGCTCTCTTTTGAAAATCATTAAGCCAACCACTGTAAGGTCAACGGTCCCATTTGCTCGTTTATAGCAGATTGATTCGTATCCATTGAAGTCTTATCACCGTCAGAAGCAGAACTTACCACAACACCAACTAGTTGCCGCTTCATCAGCTCGAGCACGGCGACAAAGCTAACCACTACACCTATTTTACCTTGCGCTTTGTCTAGTAGCTCATAAAAGGAGCATGCACCATCCGTGCTTAATTGTCGACTAATACTGGCAATGCGATCGGAAAGTGGAACGGTATCGACCTTGATAGAATGCATTTGATAGTCTGGCTGTAGCTGCATTTTGAACAAGCTATCAATCAATAAATTCGGTGAGTAGTTCGGCAGCTCGGCATTCATGATGTCTTGACTGGGCATACTGACCATCGCCAAGAACACATCACGCTCAAGCCGTACCAGACTATCCAAGCGCTGACTGGCTACTTTAATTTGTGCATACTCCTCGAGGCGCTCAATCAGCTCAGCTTTTGGGTCGCGCTCATCGGTAGGCGTTTCGGGCTTAGGTAGTAACAGCTCAGTTTTAATCGCAATCAACGTTGATGCCATCAATAGATAATCACCGGCCAACTCAAAGTGCTCGGTATCTAATTCGCTGATGTAAGCCAAGTATTGCTCAGTGATAGGCAGTATTGGCATTTGCGTCAGATCAACGTTGTTTTTTTTGACCAGATATAATAAAAAATCTAACGGTCCAGCAAACTGCTCTAACCAAATAGCAAATGCTTGTGGTGGCACGTAAAGATCTTCTGGTAGATGCTGTACTGGCGTTTGGTAAATGCGAATAGCAGTAGTATCAAATATATCCATAATGCTTAAGGTTCCTGACGTACTGCCATAAATAATCCCGCACCAATATCTAAAGTATGACAAATATAACGAGGATTATTGATAAATTCTGCTAGGAACTCACAGACCTCGTCACTATGAGAGAGGACATTATCTACAATAAGAACACTGCCAACACTTAATACTTTATGTAGACGTTCGGTATAATTGGAATAAAACTGACGCTCTGCATCTAGAAATACCAAGTCAAAAACATCTTCAGTCTTGCTCAGAAAAACAA
This sequence comes from Psychrobacter sp. PAMC 21119, assembly GCF_000247495.1. Lineage (NCBI taxonomy): Bacteria > Pseudomonadati > Pseudomonadota > Gammaproteobacteria > Moraxellales > Moraxellaceae > Psychrobacter > Psychrobacter sp. PAMC 21119. The sequence goes on from NZ_AHVZ01000017.1 coordinate 192,831, forward strand.
AGGCGTCTTGCACGATGAACCTAACCAAAGACGATAACCCAACATTTTGTAAATGCTGCTTAGCGGTGTTGCTGCGGCTTTTGTCTATATCCAATGATATAAAATCAACATTAGACTGGTGGCGTAGACCATAAGCAAGCCATAATGTAGAAAACCCAGTTGAAGTACCAATCTCCAGCACTTTATGGGGCTCTCTTATCATGGCAATACTGGCTAGAAATTTAGCAGAATCTGGTTCTACATGACGATGACGATTAAGTCTATTTGCTTGCTCAGAGTCATACGCTTTGTCAGTATCATATAAAGACTGACAATAAGACAAAAAATAAGTACGTTCAAAACCTTTATGCATCGACATTAATAATATCTACCAATACTTTATTTATTACTTAAGTTTGGCAAGTGGACGAATGCCAATGGCGCGGCGAGTCTTGTCTAACTGTTTACGGCTATGGCGACGGGCTTTTTCTGCCCCCATTTGCAGAATTTCTTCTAACTCTTTCGGATTGGCCATGAGTTCTTCGTAACGCGCGCGAAATGGGGCAACTTCTGCATTGATTTTATCAAATAATGCTTGCTTGGCATCACCCCAGCCAATACCAGCAGCAAACTGTGCACGCATGTCGGTGATTTCTTGCGGCGTAGCAAAGGCTTTATAAATCTCAAAAATAGCAGAATCGTCAGGATCTTTCGGCTCTTCAGGCAGCTGCGAGTTAGTGACGATCTTCATGATGGCTTTGTGCATCTGCTTTTCAGCGCTGACTTGTGGATTAGACTCACCAAATAGCGGAATGGTATTGCCATAGCTTTTGCTCATTTTGCGACCATCAAGCCCTGTTAATAGGGGCATCTCATCATCGACGACGGCTGAAGGTAGCGTAAATAGCGGCTTATATTTATGATTAAAAGTTCCGGCAATATCACGCGCCATTTCAATATGTTGAATTTGATCACGTCCTACTGGTACGTGAGTAGCATTAAACATTAAAATATCCGCAGCCATTAATACCGGATAGCCAAACAGACCCATCGTGATACCTTGATCGGGATCAACGTCAGTTTTTTCGTTATTAATATCGACAGATGCCTTATAAGCATGGGCACGGTTCATAAGACCCTTGGCACATGAACAGTTGAGTACCCACGCCAGCTCCGGTATCTCTGGCACATCTGATTGACGATAAAACGTCACACGCTCAGGATCAAGGCCACAAGCAAGCCAAGTTGCAGCAATCGCTTTAGTGGACTCATGAATGGCAGCAGGATCATGGCATTTAATGATGCCATGATAGTCTGCTAAGAAAAAAAATGCTTCATCATCACTATTCTGGATAGATGCTATCGCTGGTCGAATTGCGCCAACGTAATTACCTAAATGGGGGATACCAGTAGTGGTGATACCGGTTAAAATGCGTTTGGCTTGCGTTGAGCTATCAGAGATTTGGCTATCAAAGGTCTGATTATCAGAAGTACGGTTGTTACTCATGGGAAATCCATTATTTGGTTTATCAAATTATTATAAATTTAGGGTTAGTTTTGCACAGTTAATGGCAAAAATATTAGCCTCAAAGTATAGCAAATTTTACTCATATTTTTGGGAATAAAGTCTACTTATAGATATTTGTGCGACCTGTCGGCCCATGTTTAAAGCGCCGATGAAACCACATCCACTGGGTGGGATCGATACGAATGAGTCCCTCTAAGACTTCATTCACCTGAGTGGCGTCAGCAACCTCGTCATTACTTGGATAATTATGCAGCTCAGGCGTAATCGTCAGATGATAATGCGGGCGTTTGCCACTCGGCAAGTTATCTGGCGTTTGCCGATAGGTATGCAATGCCATGACAGCAGGCGGATGCGCCTTACTGCCCAATTTTGCCATACGTCTTGAGGCAGTGATAGTGGCTGCTGACACCCCGAAAAACGGTGCCATGACACCTTGCTTAAGACCATAGTCTTGGTCAGGAGAATACCAAATAACATGCCCAGCTTTAATTGAACTCACCAAGCTACGCATATCACGACTGGAGATTTGCTTACCGAAGATATTGGTGCGACCGTTATAAATGAACCAATCAAGTAGCGGGTTATTCTGTGTACGATACATACAGTCTAAGGCAAAAAATTGCGCGCAAAACAATCCACCCAAATCAAGCATCGTATAATGTGCACCTAGTAAAATGACCGGACGATTTTCGTTTTGAGCATTAACTAAATGCTGTAGTCCTGAAATAGAAACGGTGCGAGTAAAGACATTCGGGCGGAACCAAGCACACAAGGTTTCAAATATACCAATACCTTGATTGACAAAGACCTGCTTTGCCATCAGCTCACGTTCAACTTCCGGCTTTTCTGGAAAGGCCAGTTTTAAATTAATGAGCGTATCACGTCGCCGCGAGCCTACAACTTTGTAAAACAAGATACCCACTTTACGCCCTAGCCAAAACTGCCATCGTAGCGGTAGATAAATCATGGGTAACATCACCAAGAACAATAGCCAAATTGCCCAATATTTAGGCGATAAGAACTGCCATTGAAAGGGCTTTTTATCTGCTCGTGCCGTACGTTTATGAGTTTGGGTAATCGTTGGCGTGCCGACAGGAATGGCGGGTGACTTATCCGACCGCTGCATACTCAGTGGTGGTATGCTGTTTTTTGCTGGCGGTTTGCTGGGGTCGTATTGTTCGGGCGCTTTCATAATGTCCTTTTGTAGCACTGTTTATAACGTCGGAGCTAATGACAAAAAGTTATTATAATGATGGGGTAGTCGCTACTGGTTTGCAAGCTGGTTTTCGACACTTAATGAGCAGCCATAAAAAAACCTCATAAACTGTGACCAGCTTATGAGGTTTTGCAAATCTATTCTTTTGCTTAATAGTGTTAAATCGACTCTGAGAAAAAGGCGATAACCACAAAAAGCAAAGAAGTAGCTTTGATTAACGTTTCGAGAATTGTGGACGTTTACGTGCTTTACGTAGGCCCAATTTCTTACGTTCAACTTGACGTGAGTCACGAGTCACAAAACCAGCTGCTTTTAGAGCAGGTTTGTTGGCTTCGTCAAGCTCAATCAATGCACGCGTGATGCCGTGACGGATTGCGCCAGCTTGACCACTAATACCGCCGCCTTTTACAGTGATGTAAAGGTCATAAGCAGTAGGGGTGTCAAGTAATTCTAAAGGCTGACGAACAACCATGCGCGACGTTTCGCGACTGAAATACTCATCAAGTGGTTTGCCGTTAACAACAATGCTACCAGTACCTTTCGCTAAAAAGACACGAGCGGTAGAAGTTTTGCGGCGACCAGTTCCGTAATTGCGTTCCATAAGTATATCCTTAGATGTCTAGTGCTTTAGGTTGCTGTGCTTCATGTGGATGTTCAGTACCCGCATAAAGTTTCAGCTTCTTGATCATCGCATAGCCAAGAGGACCTTTTGGAAGCATACCCTTAACCGCTTTGTGTAGAACATCTTCAGGCTTATGTGCAAGCAGTTTACTGAAGTTGGTTTCTTTGATACCACCTGGGTAGCCACTGTGACGATAGTACTTTTTATCTTGCGCTTTTTTACCCGTTACCGTGATTTTGTCAGCATTGATGACAACAATAAAGTCACCAGTGTCAACGTGCGGCGTAAAAGATGGCTTATGCTTGCCACGTAAGCGAGTAGCGATTTGAGTGGCTAAGCGACCAAGGGTTTTGCCGTCAGCATCTACGACATACCAGTCATGGGTCACTTCAGCTGGTTTTGCACTAAGTGTTTTCATGATAAAACCTTAAAATTAGAATTCGTTGAGAGTTTAGCTGGGAAAACGGGGCTCTCAAAAAACAGACTGCACATTATAAGCAGTAGCGCCTACGCTTGCAAGCTGCATTGGGGTTTATTTTCGCCTTATATACATTAAACTGCAGCGTTGGCCAGTTTTTTAGCGGTTTTAAACATTTTTAAAATTTATTAACGGCTTTCATTAACCCGACAATTATGACGATGATAGGCGAAAAAGTCCAGCAACAACTTGTCCAACTTTGGTTTGTTTTAAGCATTCAAAGTTAATTGGTTGCTGAATAACAGATGGTTGAGTCACCATACTATTATTAATAGTCTCTTCTAACTGCTCCAATTGTGTCGCTAAGTCTCTATCCGCTTCTAAATAAATAAGCGTCTCGGTGCTGATTAATGCTTGGGTAATAAGCGTTGCTAGAATAGGCTGCCATAAATCCTCAGCATAAGGCGGATCGATAAATACGACATCGAAAGGGCGCGGGACGATATGACTTTGCATCAATACTTGCTCTGCTGTGCCATTGATAATTTGATAGGTGTCAGCGTTGAGCCGCAACTGCTCAGCACTTTGGCCTAGCATTTGACTTTGCCCACGATTCATCTCAATAAAGGTGCAGTGTGCTGCACCACGAGACAGCGCTTCAAAGCCTAAGACGCCGCTACCAGCACAGCTATCAAGTACGTATGCACCATGGATGTCGGCAAGTAGCCAATTGAATAGGGTCTCCCGCAGGCGATCTGGTGTTGGGCGCAGACCTTCAGCATCAATGAAACTGACGCTGCGACGTTTAAATTGCCCACCGATAATACGTACCTGACCGGCCGACGATGATTTTTCCTGATGAGATGTTTTCTGTTTGGTATTACGCGATGCTGCTGTTTTTTTCATGGCCACTATTCTTTTTCTGTATTGGTTTTTATTCGGTCGCTGTCGTGGTTTCGGCTTGTGCAGCTACCTGTTCTGCTAGTGCCTCTTCTTTATCGCGCAGGGTGTCACGCATGATTTTTTCAAAGGCTTTTTGACGTTTGATGATTTTTAGCTCATCAGCAGAGGGTGGCAGAATAGGATCGTTTTTGCGTTGTAATACCCAATAGTCAAACAGCGCGCGACCAATAGGTGCTGCCACGGCACTACCACCGCCGCCGTTTTCGACCAACACGGCAAGGGCGATTTGTGGGTCTTCTACCGGCGCAAAACCATTGAACCACGCATGATCCCAGTGGCGTTTGTCTATCGCAGACTTATCATAACGTTTGCCTTGAGCGATGGATTTTACCTGTGCTGTACCAGTCTTGCCCGCGATACGATAGCGCGGGGTATAGATACCGCGTCCCGTGCCATCTTTAACCACACTTTCCATCGCATCGTGCATACGCAGCCAATCAGAGGGTTTGCCGTTATAGTCAATTTTGCCATCGGGTTTGGTGATGACATTGACCGCTGCTGCACCATCGCTGCTTTTTAACAGATGCGGGGTGATGTGATAGCCTTTGCTCGCTGTCATCGCCGTCGCATTAGCGATCTGTAGCGGCGTTGCCAAGAAATACCCTTGACCGATACTGACTGAGATGGTTTCACCAGGTAACCAGCCTTTATCGTAAGTATCTTTTTTCCACTTAGGCGAAGGCATAATGCCTGACTTTTCATTGGGCAAGTCAATGCCTGTCTCTTTGCCAAAGCCAAAGCGTACCATCCAATCATGCAGACGCTGAATGCCCATCTCGTAGGCCAGTTTATAATAGTAGGTATCGACTGACATGACGATAGATTTCTTTAAATCTACCGAGCCATGACCGCCACGTTTCCAATCACGAAAACGATGCGAGTCACCAGGTAAGCTAAAATAACCGGGATCATAAATAGTCGTATTCCAATCTCGCAATCCATAGTGTAGCGCACCTAAACCTTCAAATGGTTTAATGGTAGAGGCAGGCGGGTACATACCTTGTAGGGCGCGATTATAGAGGGGCTGATCAAGATCATCTTGTAGCGCCCCATAATCTTTAAAGGAAATGCCGGAAATAAAAGGGTTGGGATCGTAACTTGGATTGCTCACGAATGCGAGTACGTCACCGTTTTTTGGATCTATCGCTACAATGGCACCGCGGCGACCGTCAAGCTGCTGCTGAGCAATAGTTTGTAAACCATAGTCCAAGCTCAAGGTAATGTCATTCCCTGCAATTGGTGGCTTGGTGTCTAGTTGGCGGATGATGTTGCCGTGGGCATCTGTTTCTACCGATTGGTAGCCCGGTTGCCCAAGTAAAATATCTTCATAAAAATCTTCGATGCCGATTTTGCCAATGAGATCCGTACCCGCATAGCGGTCTTTGTCAATGCGCTTGGTTTCTTTATCATTGATACGACCGACATAACCGATGACATGGGCAAACAGCTCGTCATAAGGATATGAGCGTGTCAGCTTACTCTGGATAGTAACGCCACGAAAGAAAGGTTTGCGCTCGCTAAACTGAGCCAATTGTGCTTCGGTTAAGTCGATTTTGACGGTTACCGGATCGTTTTTGCTTTTGCTCAAACGTGCCAAAATATCCGTGATGTCTTTATCAGTAAGCTCAAAAATAGGCGCGAGCAAATTTAAAGTACGTTCTGGGTCTTCCGCTTCATCAGGGCTTAGCATGGCAGTAAATACGGGCTGATTGTCTGCCAAAATCACGCCATTACGATCATAAATATAACCACGGCTTGGCGGCGCAGATATTAGCTTAATGCGATTATTGTCTGCCTGTGTGGTGTATTTATCATGAGCATAAACTTGCAAATAACCATAGCGTATTAGCAAACCACTCAGACCCAAAAATATTAGTAGCCCAAAGATAATAATTCGGTGCGCAAAAATACGGTTGACCTGTTCGGCGTCGGAAGCTAGCGGTTTATTCATAGAAAATCAGTACTCAGGCGGTCAGAGAAGCATTGGAAATGGAATAAAAGGGCAGGGAAGTAAGCCAAAACGCGATGAATATAAAAGAGAAGATAAAGGATTTCAATCACATACAGTATTATGAGTAAGCATTGGATTGCAAGCGGTGGTATGCTAGGTTTCGCTGCAAATTAAGCACAAATTATAACAGAACAAACGCGAGGGCGCAGTACTCAGCCATTTATTTTGTTGTGATAATACGCCACACAAGCGATAGACCATATTAATGTTTTTTCTACCATCAAAATCACATAAAATATGTCATCTTTAGTCACAACTTGCTTCTGGTCTACGTGTGCTAATAAACGGCAAGTATGCTAAAATCAGGCGATTTATTTTATAGTAGTTATTTAGGCGGAACGTCTTTTTAAGCGTTCTCAACTTGCTAAGCATATTTCATTAGCAACGACAACCATCACGTCAGGGACACAGAAAGTCATGGACGCAACTTCATTGTGGCAGACGATAGCTGAGCACCCAGAGTTTTTTGCCATGCTGACCATTCCACCAGTGACGGCATTCGTCACTTGGATACACGTATGGATGGCGCTCAAAATGCTGTTTTATCCGGTCAAGTTTTGGGGTATTCGTATTCCGAACTTTCCATTTTTTGGTCTACCGGGTATCGGTTGGCAAGGTATCGTTCCGCGAAAAGCGGGCAAGATATCTGGGGTGATTGTAGATCAGACGCTCTCCAAATTGGGTTCGCTTAATGAGTTTTTTAAGGCGATGGAACCTGAGCAGATGGCAGTATTCATCACTGATACGGTGGATAAAAACCTTGAGCCACTGATTGATGAGATTATGCTGGATCACTCGCCAGCACTATGGGGCAATTTGCCTTATGCGTTAAAGCGTCGCGTCTATGCCCAAGCGCACAAAGAGCTGCCCAGTATCATGCAGTCGCTCGTGACGGATTTGACTTATCATGTCGAAGACTTGGTCGATATGCGTAAAATGATCGTTAATACGATGGAAAATGATCGGCGCTTAATGGTCGATATGTTTTTGAAGGTAGGCCAAAAAGAGATTAACTTTATTTGGCATATCAGTGCGTTGATTGGACTGGTTTTCGGTATTATCCAAATGTTTATATTTTTGGTGGTGCCGCAGCATTGGACGGTGCCTTTCTTTGCCGCTATTTGGGGATTTCTCACCAACTGGATTGCCATTTGGATGGTGTTTAATCCAGTGCAGCCACACTTTATCCCTTACGTGAAGTTTTTTGCGCTGCAAAGTCGCTTCCCGTTTATTAGGCCGCAGCTGCCACATATTGGTCAGTATCGTTTTCAGGGTGGTTTCATGAAACGGCAAGAGGAAGTCTCTGAAGTTTTTGCTGAGATTGTGGTAAAGGATTTGGTCACGCTTGAGAACATCATGAATGAGATGATGTATGGGGATCGTGCTGTGCAAACGCGTGAACTTATGAAGTCGCACCTATATGAAGTGCTAGAATCTCCTGTCATTAGCACAACCTTGCGCGTAGGGCTTGGTCGCCGTGAGTATGGACAGTTAAAAAACACTATCATTGACAAATCTATCGTTGCTACTATGGTGCCACTGCGAGATCCTGAGCTGAATGAAAGCCGCGCTAGTAAGATATTTGGGCTATTTCGGGATCGTATTCGTGCGCTATCGCCAGATGAGTTTCAGAATTTATTACGTCCGGCGTTTCGTGAAGATGAGATGACACTTATCGTCTTGGGCGGATTGACTGGATTTTTGGCAGGTTGGTTGCATTTGGTATTGGTGTTTTTCCCAGCGATGCAGTAGTAGAGCAATGAGTCAAAACTTTTAAAAGCTTTCTAAAAAAATATAATTAACAATATTAGGGCATGTTGAACATTCACAAAGCATTCATAAATAGTCACTGCTATTGCCAGTGCTATGGTTGAGTGCTCGACACGCCCTAGGGCGTGTCATCAATTAGCACATGGATACATTTAGTGGTCTTAAAATGGCTAAATTTTGCCAAACATCGTCAGAAATCTTGTCAATATGTTCATATTTACGGCAATTTCTTCCTTGTTTGGCTGCAATTTTCCTCATTTTAAGCCTCACAATCTAAATGATGACACACCCTAGTTTAAGCCAGCTTCTTTGTATTAATAATTCGTATTAATACATCACGATAATAGTAGCGAGTTTTAAGGGTTTCTATAGCCACTAAAACCTCAGTTTTCAACCGTAAACCATGACCAAATAAAGGATTATTTAGTGTTTTCCAGTGGCTAACCATGCCATCGGTGAACCTTTAATTGTATCCAAGGTAAACAAGGTTAGACCGTATGTTAATCACAGAATTGGGTTATTTTGCCTTGCTGATCGCTTTTATGTTGGCGATTTTGCAAGTAGTATTACCAACCATTGGCGTTATGCGTGATCACGTTGCTTGGCAGCGTTTGGCGCCAAGTTTGGCGTGGGCACAGTTTGCCGCAATGATTATCTCGTTTGGCGCTTTGATGGCAGGCTTTTATTATAATGATTTTAGCCTAGTCTACGTCAGCCAGCACTCTAATACCTTGTTGCCTTGGTACTATAAGCTATCAGCGACATGGGGCGGGCATGAAGGGTCATTGTTGCTTTGGATGACCATCATGGCCACTTGGTGTGCCTTGGTATCTTACTTTAGCCGTGGTCTGCCGCTATCTATGCGCGCGCGCGTACTGGTGATCTTGGCTGGCGTACAGATGATGATGCTGGCGATGCTGATTTTTACCTCATCGCCGTTTGATCGTACCTTGCCTAACTTGCCTGTTGATGGTGCCGATTTAAACCCGGTTCTACAAGATTTCGGTCTGATTATTCATCCACCTATGCTGTATATGGGTTATGTGGGTATGGTGGTGCCGTTTGCTTTTTGTATGGCTGCACTGTGGGAAGGGCGCTTGGATGCCGTTTGGACACGTTGGTCGCGTCCATGGGCATTGGCTGCGTGGGGTTTTTTGACCATTGGTATCGCGCTAGGCTCTTGGTGGGCTTATTATGAGCTTGGCTGGGGTGGTTGGTGGTTCTGGGATCCGGTAGAGAACGCCTCACTGATGCCATGGCTTGCTGGTCTTGCTTTATTACATTCGCTAGCAGTCACAGAAAAGCGTGGTGTTTTTAAGGCTTGGACGATTATGCTGGCAATTTTTGCCTTTGCGCTCAGTCTGCTCGGTACTTTCTTAGTTCGCTCTGGGGTCATTACGTCGGTGCATTCGTTCGCAGCTGATCCAACACGTGGTCTGGTTATTTTGGTTATTTTGGGTGTGATCGTTGGCGGTGGTTTACTGATGTTTGCTATCCGCGGCTGGAGCTTGACGGTTGAGAGTCAGTACCAGCTCATCTCGCGTGAGTCATTCTTAGTCATCAATAACGTCATAATTTTGATTTCGACCTTGGTGGTGCTGCTTGGCACGCTATATCCTATCATTGCTGATGCCTTTAATTTAGGTCAAGTGTCCGTTGGTCCTCCTTACTTCAATGCGCTATTTGTGCCTTTAACGTGGTTGTTGTTAATTGCAATGGGTATGGGCTCTAACATCCGTTGGAAAAAAGACAAGCGTCCATTACTAGGCGTTGGTATGGTCATTGCGGTTAGTAGTCTGGTGCTTGCGGCCATTATTACCTACTTTGTCCATCCCTCTTCTATGCTCAATATTGGCGTTACTTTGGCCGTTAGCTTTTGGGTGTTGTTCTGGATGGTGGTCGACTTCAAAGACAAAACCAAAAATGCACCGAGCCTTTTAAAAGGCTTAAGTCAATTACGTTTGAGCTACTGGGGTCAGCAAACGGCACACATTGGCGTCTTAATAGCAGTTATCGGTATTGCCTTTACTAGCAGTCTGAGTATCGAGCGTGACGTGGCGCTGGGACCAAACGATAGCGTCCACGTGCAAGGCTATGACTTTACCGTAAAAGGCTTTAGCGAAGTCAAAGGCAGTAACTTTGATGCGACACAAGCCGAGGTATTAGTAAGCAAGGACGGTCAAGATGTGACTACCTTGTACCCTGAAAAGCGTAACTATATCATTAGTATGATGCCGATGACTGAAGCGGCGATTGATGCCAGCCTCATGCGTGATGTCTATGTGGCACTTGGCGAACCGATTGCTAAAGACAGCAACCAATGGGCGGTACGCATCTATGTGAAGCCGTTGATTCGTTGGATATGGCTTGGTGCTATTATTATGGCTCTAGGTGGGTTGCTAAGTATGTTAGATAAGCGCTATCGAATTAAAAAGCCTAAGACTGTCAGCCAAAATGTGATTAATGCTGCAGGTTTTGCAACAGTAGCAGATGTAGAAGTACCAGCAGCAAAGATGGGGGACAAATAGTATGACTAGGTCAAATAATACCTCTAATCAAAACGGCAACAAGACCATAAATAAAAAGCAGCTAAAGATATGGTTTGTCATTCCGCTCATCGTCTTTGCAGGCTTTGTGGTTATGCTCTACATGCGCTTGGGTCAGCCGACTGAGATCGTTACCAATACCGCGCTTGAGCGTCCAGTACCTGCTTTTGAGCTGCCATTGTTATCCGATACTAGCCGAATTATGACCAATGACAATCTGCCTGATCAACCGTTTTTGCTGAATATTTGGGGTTCTTGGTGTCCCACTTGTATTATCGAGCATCCTTTTTTAATGCAGTTAGAAGAGCGCGGTGTCAATTTGGTTGGCGTCAACTATAAAGATGAGATTGGTGATGCCCTCAGCTACCTCAACCGTGGTGGTGATCCATTCTCGATGTCTATTCAGGATTTATCGGGACAGTTTGCTCTAGACTTAGGTTTGACGGGTGCGCCTGAGACTTTCATCGTCGATGGTGAAGGGGTGATTCGTCAGCATATCATCGGTGAGATTAATGAGAGCAATTGGCAAAGTCGTATCACGCCTTGTCTCATGGTACTCAACGAAGCCAATAAGCGTAATGTCAGTCCTGACGCTACTCAGGTCAAGGAGGCGTGCAAATGATGACGATGTCTATAACGACTATGCTTATAAAGCACATGAAGACTCTGAGCACGACATTCGCCAGCTTTATATCTGCCTGTTTGTTAAGTATAAGTCTTGCTATGGGCGTAAGCATGACCGCTTATGCCGCCATTGACGTTTACGACTTTGACTCTATACAACAAGAAGCCCAGTATCGTGGTCTCATCGAAGAGCTGCGCTGTCCCAAATGCCAAAATCAAAACCTCGCAGGTTCTGATGCGCCAATTGCTCAAGACCTAAAGCAAAAAACCTACGATATGGTCAAAGATGGTCGTAGTGATACCGAGATTCGCAGTTATATGCAGGAGCGCTATGGTGACTTTATTAGCTATAAGCCACCTGTCCGTCCTTCGACGTGGATACTATGGTTTTTCCCGCCGTTATTACTGGTGTTTTTAATTGTTGGTTGGTTTTGGCAGAGTAAGCGCCATCAGCGTATTGCCAGTGGTCAAAGTGGAGTGACGATGGACAGTAGCGCGGCTGCGTTGACGGCAGCAGAAAAAGCTGAACTTGATCGCCTGTTATCACGCGCCGATAGCAATAATAGCGTCAATAGAACGGATCATGACACCACCAGCCTCGAGGACAAAAAATGACCCTATTTTCTACCGTTGGCTTATTCATTGCTCTAAGCTTATTTATCGCTTTGATCCTTGGTGTTATCGCCATCATGCCGTGGTTAAGAGCCTCACGCGCACCAGATAAACCCGTGGACAATCAGCTACTCGATATCAATATCGCTGTCTTTCGGGCGCGCCTAGCAGAACTAAAATCGGATAAGGATGCTGGCACGATTGATGATAGCCATTATCAAACCCAAAAGCTTGAGCTTGAACGTCAGCTTTTAGATGCACAGCGCGTTGTAGCACCGATGGTCGTACCGGGTATCAAAAGCCGATTAATTATTATAGTTTGGGTGCCGGTCTTGGCGGTCATGGCATATCTGATGATCGGTGATCGCACGCCTGTTTTTGAGTTGTGGGCTGCCGAGGATAAAGTTGGTCAAGTTGCTGATGATTTACTCACAGGTAAGATTGACCAGCCGCCAGCATGGGCCATTGAAGATGGGCAGCAGCTGATTAGCGCTATGCAAACCAATGTCTATCGCCACGCTGATGACTACAATCGCTGGATGCGCTTATCAGAGTTGTTCTTATCGTTAGAGGCGACGGACTCGGCACTAGAAGCATTGTCGCGCGCCTATCGATTGTCGCCAGATAACGAAGAGATTGCGACGACGTACGCACAGATTAGCTTCTTTGCCAATAAAGGGCAGTTGGATGATAATAGTCGTCGTGTTTTGGAGGCGGTTTTAGCCAAAAATCCACAGCATGAGGGTGCGCAAATGCTCATGGCAATGGGTGAGGCACGCAGTAGTAACTTTGATCAAGCACAAGGCTGGATTAAGCGTTTGCGCGCTAGTATTGCGGGCAAGCCTGGGGATCATACACAAGCGCTGGCCAGTTTGGACGAGTTGAGTGCTAATGTGACGACTCAGCAACAACAAGCCTCTGAAGGTATCGACGTCACAATAACGATCAACGCCAGTTTGTTACCGCTGGTCAAAGGCGATGATGTTTTGTTTGTAGCGATACGCGATGTCAAAGGTGGTCCGCCGTTTGCTGCTAAGCGTTTGCCAATTAGCGTGATTAAGCAAGGTGAGGTCAATATCAGTTTAAGCGATCTTGATGCCATGATGCCGACAAGAACGCTAAAATCTGCCCGTGCAGGCAAAATACAGTTGGCCGTCATTGCCCGCATTAGCCATAGCGGCAATGCCAGTGCAGAGTCAGGTGATTTATCGGGTAATCCTGTGGTGATTAGCGCTGAGCAAAATCAGGTCAACGTTGATATCAATCAACAGGTTCCTTGATATAATCCCCTCACACCATCAGTTTTTAATACCACTGCTGTTGCCCGTCGGAGTCACGCGCAATAGCATTATATGAACAGATAAGTCATGGCAACTTATCACAGTAATAATGAAAATACTTGAGCTTTGTAAAGCCACAAGGTAAGGTAGCTTTGCAATCAACCAATCCCTGATTTTTATTTGTCCCAAAATCCCATTTATTAAGGAGAGTCGTGTAATGATGCGTATTATTTTGCTAGGTCCACCAGGCGCCGGTAAAGGTACCCAAGCCCAGTTTATCTCTAAAGAATATGATATTCCGCAGATCTCAACGGGTGATATGCTGCGTGCAGCAATCAAAGAAGGTAGCGAGCTTGGCAAACAAGCCAAAGACATTATGAATGCTGGTGGTTTGGTTTCTGACGATCTCATCATCAACCTAGTGAAAGAACGTATCGCTAAGCCTGATTGCGCGAATGGTTGTATCTTGGATGGTTTTCCACGTACGATTCCGCAAGCTCAAGCACTTGCTGATGCAGACGTTGCGATTGATCATGTGATTGAAATCAGTGTGCCTGATGATGAAATCGTCAATCGCCTATCTGGTCGTCGCCAGCATCCAGGCTCAGGTCGAGTTTATCATGTGGATCATAATCCACCGAAGCAAGAAGGCCTTGATGATGTGACTGGCGAAGCGCTTATCCAGCGTGAAGACGATAAAGAGTCTACCATTCGCGACCGTCTGTCTACTTATCATGAGCAAACATCAGCGCTCGTTGGTTTTTATCAAGACAAAGCCAAAGAAGGCGGCGATGTTGGTAATGCAGCGCCTAACTATGACAAGTTTGATGGTACTCAAGGCATCGATGAGGTTAAGCAACAAATCTTATCCGCTCTAAAAGGCTAGCTATCGATTGTAAATGATAGATGTAGTCAGTAAAAACCCTGTTCATTAGCAGGGTTTTTTTATGTCCAAAAATTGATAGTTATAAAACTGCCTTAATATTATGGAAACCAATCCATAAAAAAAGCCGCTCACTCATCATGAGTAAACGGCTTTTTTATCAAAATATACGACTTATAAAGTCAGTACACTTCTGATTTAAAACTTATGCGTTACCTTCAGCATCTACTTGCGCTTGTTGCTGGCTTTGTGCGTAAGCTTGATCAAAGTTAACAGGTGCTAGCAATAACTGCGGGAAGCTACCACGCGTCACGATGTCGCTGATGACTTCGCGAGCGTATGGGAATAGCACGTTAGGGCAGTATGCACCTAAAATTTGACCAATTTGATCTTCTGGAATATCTTTTAATAAGAAAATACCGGCTTGATGCACTTCAGCGATAAACGCCGCTTCATCTGCGTTTTTAGCCGTGACGCTTACCGTCAAAATTACTTGATAATGATCGTCGTCAAGTTTTTCAGCGTTACTTGATAAGTTGATATCTAGCTCAGGGTTCCACTCTTTGGTGAATACGCCAGCGCCTGGTACTTCAAGTGACATGTCTTTGACATAAATGCGTTCTAGTGCCAATTGTGGTTGTGCTTGTTCTTCAGCCATGATAATTCCTCTAAAAGTTAATCAAATGAGTGGGCAAATAATAATTGTAATATAAATCGAGACTATGTTTCGATATTATTTAGACATTATCTCGATATTTTTTTTACCAATTTTTTATTCTTGCCGTTGTTGATATTCGAATATCAAATCTTTACAAACGCAAAGATAGCACAGGTAAAGAGTGACAGTCAGCAAAGTTAACAGATTAACCTGCTAGTAGCTCATCAAGTTTACCCTGTTGGTTCATTTGATTGAGCTCATCAAAACCACCAACGAAAGTCTCACCGACGAAAATTTGTGGTACGGTGCGATAGTTATTGGTTTTTTGCATCAAAGCACGGCGCTCATCGCTGCTCATGTCATGCATGCCGATTTCTTCATAGTCAACGCCTTTAGATTTTAGCAGTTGTTTGGCGTTTGAGCAGTAAGGGCAGATAGGAGTGGTGTAAACTTTAACAGATACAGTCATGGTAAATCCTTATTTATCAGTTTATGCGGCAACAGTTTTATTATAAACACTCATGTTATAAAAAATATTATAATCCGTCACCAACGAGTAAATTACAAATGTAATTGGTTATGCTCATTATAAAGTGGGGATGGGTAGCATAAATTCAAGCTGGCTAAGCCCAAAAGGTGTGACAGTAGCGTAAATGCCACACAAAAAAAGACACCCAATGAAGAAGTGTCTTTTTTCTAACTTTGCGCTGCTAGCAGTGAGAACGAGCGTGTAGCCTGAGCAAGCTATTTGATTAAGTAGGTTTACGCAAGCTACTTATGCAAGCTCGGTTTTGCCTTACCTTTATTCTTAGATTTGGCATCTTTTACACCGACCAACGGCATGCCAGCACTTTGCCAACCGCCAACACCGCCTTCTAAGCGGTAAACACTGTCTTTGCCAATCATTTGGATGGCTGCGCCTGCTTGCACGCCCATATCGCAAATGATGATGACTGGATGCTCAATCGCACGAATCTCTTCGATGCGGTCTTTGAGATCAGTAAAAGGTATGTTGCGGCTGCCTTGGATATAACCGGTCTCAAACTTCTTTTTGGCTCGAATATCGATAAGCTGCGCGTTTTGCGAGTTCACCATCATCCCAAGGGTATTGGGCGATATTTTCTTACCGCTACGTTTGTTTTCGATGGCAAAGAACAGTACGGCAAGTACGGCTAATATGCCAAATAAAAACGGGTGGTTACCCACAAATTCTAGCGCACGATCCAAAACATACCTCCAAAAATGAGTGTTCTGTTAAGCTGAGAAGACAGCCTAACGATATTGAACAAGGCGCTATTATACCGATAAGGTCATCTATAGTAAACGTGTGATGCTCAACCTAACGTTTAACAGTTAATAAGGCAACGGTTAATAAGGTTTGGTGTCAGCTTCTTCTCTTAGCGTCACCAAATTTTCAACGCGGCGTTGCAGCACTTCACCGTCAGCAACCGCTTGCCATAACGCGCAGCCTTTGCTGTTATGAGTGTGGCGACAATCACGGAATTGACAGTCACCTGACAGTGGTGCAAGCTCAACGAAGCCTGAGATGATGTCATCCGGCGTCAAATGCCAAATACCATATTCGCGAATACCCGGCGTATCAACGATACCGCCTTGGGTTAAATCATCAGGGTTGAAGGGTAACAGACGGCTGGTGGTGGTGGTATGTTGACCAAGCTTTGAGTTCTCAGAGATGATATTGACGATCTGCCCAGAGTCTGGCAATAGCGCATTGATTAAACTGCTTTTACCAACGCCCGATTGTCCAGCAAAAATAACCAGCTTTTTATCGATGTAGCGCTTGAGCTCATCCAGTCCTTCTTGCTCATCGCTATCTGCGACGTTTTCTGGGCAATCAACTGAGGTTAATACGCTCTCATAACCAAGGGCAGCATACTGTGCCAACAGCTCACTGGTATCGACGCCGTTTTCTGCTGCTAGTAAATCGGCTTTATTCAGCACCAATAGCGGCTTTACACCAGCATGATGACAGACGACCAAATAGCGATCGATTAAGGTTGGTGCAGCAGCAGGCAGCGGTGCAAACACAATGGCAAGGATATCGACATTGGCAGCAACCGGTTTGAGCTTATGATAGCGATCAGGGCGTGAGACAAGAGACGTGCGCGGCTTGACTGATTCGATACGTCCAAAGCCCGTATTAGAATCGGCGCTCCAGCGTACTTGGTCACCAGCGGCCAGCATCGGCAAATTGGTACGTACATGACAGCGCCAAATATCACCCAATTCAAGCGTTTGCCAAAACGGCTCAGGATCATCAGGGGCAACTTCTGGCTGCGCTGGGATGACCGCTGGCAAGCTGGTGACTTGTACTTCTAATTGCTTACCATAGTGCGCCATGACCACGCCATCCATCAAGCTCTCATCGATGCTGTCTTGACTGACCAGCTGTTGTTTGTCGATGCGCCGAATCTGTTGTTTGGTCAGCTTGCGTTGCCGGATTAATGCCATGAGAGTGTGACCTATTAAAAAAATATTGCTAAGTGTAGCGTGAAAATTTGCTAACATACAGCCTAAAGCGCCTGTGCCAGACAGTGGTTTTGTAATGTTTAAGTTTTTTTGGACGTTATGAACTACCAAGCGCACAGCAATGCCATCTGCGCGTTGCCAGCTGGCGATGATTTATGTAAGTAATACTGCGCCAAAGTTGTTCCAAACTTTTTTGACTATAGGACAAAATATGAGTACCGATGACCATCCCAATAAGATTAAAATCAGAAACCAAGGCAAAAAAGGGCTGGTATGGATTGACCTAGAAATGACCGGACTTGATACCATCAACGATGAGATTATCGAGATTGCTACCGTGGTGACGGATGAGGATCTCAATGTCCTTGCTGAAGGACCTGTATTCGCTATCAAAGTGTCTGACCGTATTTTAAACGGCATGGATGATTGGAATACCAAGCAGCATGGGCAGTCAGGGTTGGTGGATCGTGTGCGCCGTAGTACCGTGACATTGGCAGAAGCTGAAGCCGAGACGATTAAGTTCCTCAATAAATGGGTCGATAGCGGCAAGTCACCCATGTGTGGCAACTCCATCTGTCAAGATCGCCGCTTTATGGCGCGCCAAATGCCGGAGCTTGAGCGATTCTTCCATTATCGCAACCTCGATGTGTCATCGATTAAAGAGCTGTGTTTCCGCTGGCGTCCTGATATTCTCAGAAACTTTGAAAAAGGTGGCAGTCATTTAGCATTGGATGATATTCGCGATTCTATCCGTGAACTAAAGCATTATCGTCAGCATTTCTTTAAACTCATGCCTTAGTATAATGGTTAGCAGAATGTGAAAGGGTATAAAAAAGGGTCTGTTACTTATGCAATAGACCCTTTTTCTTTTAAATGAAAGGTACTTAATGAGGCGCACCCTACACTAAATAGCTAAACTCAACCAAGCTAAACTCAGCATTATTATGCTCTAAGTGTTCTTCAGATATAACCGCACCAATCACCGCACTAACTTTGGATTGGCGTTTTTCTTCATCGAGCAAGCGCCAGTCGCCAAGGACATAACGTATCTTATCATTCTCCCTTTGATGAATGGCAGGGCGATGAGTATGTCCATGTAATAGCGCGTCATTGTTATTCACTGCGGCTGCCACAGCTTTGTCATTAACATCCATAATATGTGCGGCTTTATTAGCATTGTTCTTTTGACTTTTTTTACGCATGTTATCGGCGATAGCCAGACGTTTTTTTAGCGGTTTGTTCAGCAAATACCATTGGGTCATAGGATTGCGCATTACTTTGCGAAAAAACTGATACTTTTTATCATCAGTACACAAGGCATCGCCGTGTTCTAAGCGGTAGTTTTGTTTACCGACTTTTAAGGCGTAAGGCTCAAAAATAAGTTCGCCACCGAATATATTACAAAAAGGCTGCCCCAATAAAAAATCACGGTTGCCATGCATGACTAAAATCTCGCAGCCAGCTACCCGTAGTTTTTTCAACTTAGTAATAAGTGGGGTAAGCCAATGACTTTGTCGCCCCTCTTCTGATAAGGACAAATACACATCATCGCCTAGCCAAACTTCGAACCAATCGCCCAAGATGAATAGGCGCTTAAGCGCAGGCAAGGCAAGGCAATCATCTAGTAGCGCCAAAAAAGCCTGCACTAAGGCAGGCTCTTCAGGCGATAAATGCAAATCGCTAATCAATACTTGCCGCACCTCATGAGGGCGGGTGGTAATTAGATGGTCAAAACTTTGCATTTATCCTTATCCTCGTGACTTGTCATAAGCTTCTATCAATAATGCTTATATCTTAACTATCACTTAATAACTGTTACTGAGAAGCCATTCTTTAATAACTATTACTGAGTAATGATGGTCGCTGAGTTGATAACGACTGGCTCTTTTGGTACGTCAGCATGCATGCCGAAACGACCAGTAGGAACGCCGCGCATTTTTTCGATCACATCCATACCGCTTGTTACTTTACCAAATACAGTGTAGCCCCAACCTTGCATGTTTTTGCCAGAGTGGTTTAGGAAATCGTTGTCTTTTACGTTAACGAAAAACTGACTGGTTGCTGAATGCGGATCTTGCGTACGCGCCATCGCAATCGTACCAGCATCATTTTTTAGACCATTGTCTGCTTCGTTTTCAACTGGGGCATTGGTTGCTTTTTCATTCATTTCAGCGTCCATTCCACCGCCTTGAATCATAAAGCCATCAATGATGCGATGAAAAATCGTGCCGTCATAATGACCAGATTTTACATAGTTTAAAAAGTTTTCTACGGTTTTTGGCGCTTTTTCTTCATTGAGTTCGATAACGATCGCACCCATATTGGTTTCAAGCTCTACTACTGGTGGCATGTCTACCATAAGATATTCCTTTTTGATTGCAGCGCCTAAAATGACGCTGTTAAGTGGTGGATAAAAAGTTGGTGGTTAAAAGTTATGGCTAGTCTAACGGCTTTTTTATCCCGTGTCATGTATCTGGCTGTTAATGCGTTTGCAAAAGCTGATAGAATAACGCAACTTTCCATTTTTAATGATTTTTGAACGCTGATTTTGACAGCGCCAATTTTAACAATTGGGTTTATGATCATCCATTTTTAGTAACTTAGTTTTAGTAAATTAGTTTTAATAGTCCGATTTTAATAGCTTGGTTTAAGTTTTCATGAGGCGTGATGGCACGCTGCATGAATGGACAATTTGCGTTAGGAGCAATGCCCGATGAGTGAGCACTCAAGCAACAATGCACAAAAAGATGAACAAAAAAACGACTTTATTCGTAATATCATTCGTGATGATGTCAATGCGCAAAAATACCAGCAGATTGTGACCCGTTTTCCGCCTGAGCCAAATGGCTACTTGCATTTGGGTCACGTAAAGTCCATTTGCCTGAACTTTGGCGTCGCTAAAGAGTTTGGTGGTATCTGTCATTTGCGCTATGACGACACCAACCCAACGGCTGAAAAGCAAGATTACATCGATAATATCAAAAACGATGTACAGTGGTTGGGTTTTGACTGGGCAGGCGACGCGCTGCATGCTTCTAGCTACTTCGACCAGCTATATGTTTGGGCGGTGCAGTTGATCGAGCAAGGCGATGCATACGTTGACCTACAAACCCCTGAGCAAATCAAAGAAAATCGTGGCTCATTCAATGAAGCAGGCAAGGCATCACCGCAGCGTGATGCAAGCGTCGCAGACAATTTAGCATTGTTTGAAGACATGAAAAACGGCAAATATGCAGACGGCACTGCCGTATTACGTGCCAAAATTGACATGACTGATGCCAATATGAATATGCGCGACCCAATTATCTACCGTGTGATGCATCAAGAACATCATCAGACCGGTGATAAATGGTGCATCTATCCTATGTATGATTTTGCCCATCCGTTGTCAGATGCCTTAGAAGGCATTACTCATTCGCTATGTACCCTTGAATTTGAAGACCATCGTCCGTTTTATGATTGGATTGTCAATAAAATCGGCTTCGAGCAACCGCCGCATCAGTATGAGTTCTCACGCCTCAATGTTGACCATACGTTGACCAGTAAGCGTAAGCTCAAGCAATTGGTCGATGAAGCTATCGTCGATGGCTGGGATGATCCACGCATGCCAACCGTCGCTGGTATGCGTCGTCGCGGCTATACGCCTGAAGGCTTGCGTGATTTCTGTGATCGCGTTGGTGTCTCTAAAGCGGATGGTGTGACTGATATGCGTTTGCTAGAATTTAGTATTCGTCAGTCGTTAGACAATACGACAGCACGTGGCATGGCAGTGCTTAAGCCGTTAAAAGTCACCATTACCAACTTCAGCGATGCGGTCAGCCAGTGGGAAGCGCTAAAAGCGGATAGCGTCAATGCGCGCTTTGACGCTGAGGCACAAACCTTATGGTTGACGCAGCCAAATCATCCTAATATCGATATGGGCGAGCGTGAGATTCCGTTTACCGAGACTCTTTATATCGATAAAGGCGATTATGAGATTGAACCGCCAGCAGGCTATAAGCGTCTATCACCTGAAAAGCCAGAAATTCGTTTGCGTAATACTTACGTATTGGCCGTGACCGAGCATATTACCGATGATAGCGGCAACGTCGTGGAGCTAAAAGCGACGATTGATCCGACGACCTTGGGTCAAAATCCTGAAGGCCGCAAGGTTAAAGGCGTGATTCATTGGGTATCGGCGAGCCAAGGGATTCCAGCCACCGTGCGTCTATACGAGCCGCTATTCAGTGTTGAAGATCCGAGTAATGTCAGTGACGTCCATCAAGCATTGAACCCTAACTCACTGACCGAGCTGAATGCCGTGGTTGAGCCATCATTGGTCAATGCTGATGCTGGCACGCGCTTCCAGTTTGAGCGTGAGGGCTACTTTATCTCTGATAGCGAAGAGCACAGTAGTGACAAGCCTGTGTTTAATCAAATTGTCAGCTTGCGTGACAGTTATAAACCTGCTTGATTTATTGCGATTAGCGCTACTAACGTTTATCTGAGACGATACTAAACAAAAGTAGTTTGCAAGCTGGCCCATTTCTAGTACGCTAGGGATGGGTTTTTTTGTGAAAAATGATAAATCTACAGACAGTGCCTATTTGTTTTGTTGTGAATTATCAAACACGCCCTAAACTTAACCTTAAAAGAGGATGTTATGAGTTTATATTGCTATAAATGTACCAACCAAACCTTATCACCGACTAAGCTTGATGATACCCTGTCAGCTTTGGTGTGCGAAGCCTGCGAAGGGACTTACCTCGATTTACTAAGCTATCGTACTTGGCTTGAGAATCATCCTGCTGTCAATAATGCGAATGAGACCTTAGACTCTTTTAGTGCAGATGAATTAGACAACACAGATAATGCGCTCATCTGTCAACGTTGTCGCAAGTTTATGCTGAAATATCGCATTAACAATGAGCATAAAAACACCATTAACGTTTGCCACACTTGTGATGATGTTTGGTTAGACCGAGGTGAATGGTCATTACTCAAATATCTAAACATGCAGGATAAACTCACCGCGGTAATGAGTGAGCCGTGGCAACAGCAACTAAGAAATCAAGATCGCGATCAGTCTTTTAAAAAACTTTATCAGCAGAAATTAGGCACAGATTTTGATAAAGTTGAAGATTTTGCGACGTGGTTGAGTGATCATCCACAAAAAAGTGATATTCAGCATTATTTGTCACAACATAAACCTTAACAGGGCTATTATAGAACTGACCCAGACTCTACGTTCTCCGATAGTTTAGAGTAGAATAACCACATTACAATCCGTCACAAGACATTGATAATCAGTTTGTTAAGATAAAGTAAGTTTTTCCTGACGTGTAGCCAGTCCTTTCTTATAGGGGCGCGCGTCAATGATAATAATAGAGCGCGTGATTTTCTTTATATGCTAATGCTTAAACATTGGCTTTTAGAGACCAGCGCTCATGACTAACAATAGCTAAGGAATTAAGCATGGCACATTTACGTTTAGGTGATAGCGCACCGAATTTTGACGCCACTACGACAGACGGCGACATCAATTTTTATGATTGGGCAGGGGATAGCTGGGTGGTTTTCTTTTCACATCCTGCAGACTATACGCCAGTATGTACGACTGAGCTTGGTCGTACCGCGGCATTAGGCGGCGAGTTTCAAAAGCGCAATGTGAAGCCAATCGCTTTATCAGTTGATGGCTTAGAAGATCACAAAGGCTGGGTTGGCGATATTGAAGAGACTCAAGGAACTGCTGTCAACTTTCCAATCATTGCTGACTCTGAGCGCACCGTGGCCAATCTTTATGACATGATTCATCCCAATGCGGATAATACAGCGACGGTTAGAAGTGTCTTTATTATTGATCCTAACAAAAAAGTACGTTTGACCTTAACGTATCCAGCCAGCTGTGGTCGCAATTTCGATGAGATTATTCGCGTTATTGACGCTATGCAATTGTCGGACAAATATAACGTCGCCACGCCCGTCGACTGGAAAGACGGCGATGATGTCATCATTCCACCAAGCGTAAAAAATGAAGACATTGCTGCCAATTATCCTAAAGGTCATACAGAAATTAAGCCTTATTTGCGCACCACGCCAGCGCCTAACAAATAAAGTGCGCGTTTTTGTAATTGCTTAAAAAATAAAAACCCTATAACTTACTGTTATGGGGTTTTTTAGTATTCATATCACAAGCAGCGACAAGGTTTTGCTATGATAAAAAAACCAATAGTCACTGTGCTAAGCGAGCAATAATAAACTTCTGTGCTTTGATAATATAACGGTCATCATAAAAATTTACCGTTATCGTTATCGTTATCGTTATCGTTATTGTTCTTTTCGGAAATAATACTTAAAAGGAATTTGCCATGAAAAAACTATATATAACCCGTACTGCACCCAACCCTCGTAAAGCTCTTATTTTGCTTGCATCGAAAGGCATTGATGTCGATGATATGGATGACATTGACGTGATAGACATTGATTTTTCTGCTAACGAGCAGATGTCAGAGGCTTTCACTCAAATGAATCCGATGCAGACGGTACCTGTTTTAACGTTAGATGATGGTACGGTGCTCAATGATTCGCAGGCGGTTTGTGAGTATCTTGATCGCGTTTATGGTGAGCGCTCAGTGATGGGTAACGATGTCATACAACGCGCGCAAGTGTGCTCTATGCGCCGCATCGCGGAGTTTGAAATACTGTACAACTTGATGCTGGCATTTCAGCACAGTCATCCGTTAAAGGCACAACGTGTTGACCAAGTACCAGAATTTGTAGCACCGTCCATTGCGCGCGCTGTCAAAGCCTTGGCATATTTCGAAACAAGCTTAGAAGGTCACGAGTATCTAGTCGGGGATCAACTGAGCTTTGCAGACATCGTGCTATATCTTGGCTTGGACTTTGGCAAGGCATTAAAAGTAGACCCCAAGGCTCATGGCGCGAATCTTGCGCGGTTTTATGAAAAAATGCATGAGCGTTTTAGTATTAAAAAACTGGCAAAAGCAGAACCTAAAGCGACCAATGAGTAGTGGACAGTAATTAAATCTGACTTTTTCCGTGCAATTAGAACCGGTTACATCGTCAATCGTGCTTTAGGTTTTAGTGATTTGAAGTGCTAACTATCAACTGTGTAAATAGCTGTATTGAACACCCAAATAGGGATGGTTAACTAGAACTGTTAGCCATCCCTGTTTTTTCGAAAACTCGCTATGTTTATTTATTAAAAAATTTTTAATAAAATGAAACGTTTCATTACATATGATAATAGGATCGAGGTTATAGTAGTCAAATTGTATCGGATTGCTGCTATTGGTTTTATTTTATGAATAGCTATAAAAATCCTTATAAGTTAATACAGTCATAGCAGGCATCAGATAAGCTTAGTAAGAGAGGCGTAGTATGGTAGACATAAAAAGGCAACCAATCACAAAACTACTGTTATTACCCAGCGTATTGGCAGTCAGTCTGACACTAGGTGCTTGTCAAAAAAACGCCCCATCTACGGAGAGCGAAGGGACAGATGCTACGGCAAGTGCAGAGATGAGGGCTACGCTAGCAAACACAGA
The DNA here is from genome assembly GCF_000247495.1 of Psychrobacter sp. PAMC 21119. Taxonomy (NCBI): domain Bacteria; kingdom Pseudomonadati; phylum Pseudomonadota; class Gammaproteobacteria; order Moraxellales; family Moraxellaceae; genus Psychrobacter; species Psychrobacter sp. PAMC 21119. The sequence goes on from NZ_AHVZ01000017.1 coordinate 217,978, forward strand.
AGTTGAGCCTGATGCCAATGAGACAGTGGCGGTATCTGAAGTAACTGAGCTCAGCGTCGAACAACAGATGATTGCTAATCTTGCGCGCCATCGTTGGACACTGATGACTGCCAAAGGTGTGAGCGATCAACCATTAGCACCGCTGATAAATATTAAGGATCAGGTGACGCTATTATTTAATCAAGGTCAAGATACCTTAAGTTATAGCGTTGGCTGCAATACGATGAGCGCTGCCTATGAATTACAAGCTCAAAGATTAACGATAGAAGATAGTATGAGCACTAAGATGTCGTGTGGCAATCTTGATAGCGCAGAGAGTCTCTTGAATACGCTCATGCAAGGTAGTAGCGAGTTAACTGTCACTGAAGGTGAGAGGCCACTATTGACGCAAGTGACTAATGATTCGATGACCTTGATTTGGGCAGGTAGGCTCACTTCACAAGCCAAATATAATAGCAAAGGCGAGACCGTCTTTTGGGCAGTGAGTAGTGAAAAAATCGCTTGTGGCGATGCTGACTCTAGGATGTGTCTGCAAGTCAAGCCTGTCACTTACGATGATCAAGGCCTGAAAACCAGCGAAGGCGAGTGGGCAGCATTCAAGGGTGACATTGATGGCTACCAACACGACGGCATGCATGAAGAAGTATTACGTCTACAACGCTATCAGATCGACAATAACGAGAGTGCAGAAGGCGAAGAATATGCTTATGTGTTAGATGCGGTGATTGAGAGTGCCGTCGCAGAGTAGACGAGTGAAGCTATTTTATTATAGTTAAATGATTTGAATCATTTAGATGGTTGAAACAAAAAACACGCGCCATTTGATCGCGTGTTTTTTTTATGGTTGTTTGCTGTATTTTGGCTTCTTATCTTATCGTAAATTACCTAAATCTTCTTCCGTCAAACGCCAGCGACCTTTTTTCTTAGACGCACCGCGTCCACGCATGGCGCTATTTAGGAGCAACTTGTTCATTGAATGGCTTGAATGCGCATGACAAATAGCGCAGGCAAGACCATCAGCAGCATCTTGTTGTGGTACGACATCTAAAGACAGTATGCGGCAGACCATTTCTTGTACTTGCTCTTTGGCTGCGGCACCATAACCGCACACAGCTTGCTTGATCTGGCGTGCGGTATATTCTGATACTTCCAAATCCAGTGCCACCATCGCTGCAATGGCTGCGCCTCGTGCTTGTCCAAGTTTCAGCGCAGAATCTGGGTTCTCTGCCATAAACACCTGCTCAATTGCGGTATAGATAGGCTCTTCTGCATATTTTAGATGATGTTGAGTAATACGCGTCAAGCCATTAAAAATGCGCTTTAGGCGTTCAGGCATCTCTTTAGTATCCGTACGAATGGTACCTGCGTCAATATAGGTCAGCTTATCGCCCGTTTGTTGCACGATACCATAACCCGTCATACGTGAGCCTGGGTCAATCCCGATAATAATTGCCATAGTATTCCGTCTTACTTACATTTTGTTTTATATTCAATCCTATATAAATCAGATACGGTGTCAGACTCGCTCAGCCTACTACTCGTAGTACTTTTACTCATCTTCCTTGTATCCAAATTATATTGCCCCGACTATATGGCTTAAAAATACGCCTTAAGTTTGATAGTATAGCAATCAATCCCCATATACATCATATGTTAGCCATCTTAATTTGTATGGCGCTCAATTTATTGGTTTTTATTTTATAGGACGACACTTTATGGGTCAGATAGTTGGTATTGCCATCGTTTGGTTTATTATCGAGATGCTACTGTGGTATTTAATTGCCCAGTTTATGAGTGGTTGGTGGGTATTCATGTGGTTTATTATCGCCGCAGTTATCGGTATCACCCTTATTCGTAAAGGTATGGCAGCGCTCAATCCGATGGCTCAGCAAATGAAAGCGGGTGGCATGATGAACCCAGCGATGCGCCCACAAGAGTCGACCATGCTTAAAAGTGTGGCCATGGCAGCGGCTGGTATTTTGCTACTTATTCCAGGTGTGCTTAGCGATTTACTCGCGTTATTGGTGGTATTACCACCCGTGCAAAAGAAGCTTAAAGACTTTGCTAATAATTACGTCATGAACAACCAGCAAAAAATGATGGAGATGATGGCCAAACAGATGGGTGGCGGTCAAAACCCATTCGGCGGCGCTAGCGGTATGGGTGGTCAAAACCCATTTGGTGGCGCTGGCGGTGGTATCAATGGCCAAAATCCATTTGGTCAACAACAACAAAACCCATTTGGGGATGTGTTCAAGCAGCATACAACCGTTGACGGGACTGCCAAAAATATTCCTAAAGATGTCAAAAAGATTACCAAATCTGCTAATGATGAATAAAAAATAGCGAAAAATTGACATAAAAAAAGCCCCTTACGTCATTGACGAGAGGGGCTTTTTGTTAGTTATTATGAATCTCTTATAAACTTATGGGTTATTAATAAACCTAGTGAATATAAATAGAGACATGACTAACCGAATATAACAACCGAAGTGCCGCCGTAAGATGGTGACCCATGAACCGTGAAGTTCAGGGCGGATGCGTCACTGCCTCTGCAGGTTTCCTGATACACCGCAAGCGGTGCAGGCATACACAATGAAGCAATAGGTACCACATCCTGGTAAAGCATTATCGGCTCAGGGAATAAACATCTACTAGCCAACACTTCAGAATAGATTTATCTTAACTAATGGCATAGCTGATTGCAAGCTCGGTTTACAGATTAATACGTCTTTTTAGAAAAGCACCGCAATAATAGCAACCATTTCCATAAAATAAATAGCAGAAAAAAAGGGTCGAAAGCATTGAAATAGCAGGATAAACGCGCAGTTTTTCAGCAATTTCAAGATGTATGCTAATATAGACAACTTTCGATATCCTAATATAGCAGTATAGGCGTTCATTCACTTGAGGAGCGGTAATCTATGACCAGTACCCAGCAACAATCTGAATCTATTGACGACAATCAGGCGCAGCTTGATAGCAAGCAAGATAGCGCACAGCATAAAAAAACACCGCATGTCTTAATGATATTGGACGGCTTTGGTCATCGTGAAGAAGACAAGGATAACGCCATTGCTGCGGCTAATATGCCGAATCTAGATAAGATCTATCAGAAATATCCGCATGGATTGATTTCTGCGTCGGGTGAAGATGTTGGTTTGCCAGATGGTCAGTTTGGTAATTCTGAAGTGGGACATATGAACCTAGGTGCTGGTCGTGTGCTATATCAAGACTCAACCCGTATCTCAAGTGAGCTTGCCAATCGCGAGTTCTATAAAAACGAAGCCTTGGTCGATGCTGTCAAAGCGGCTAACGAAAAAGGGGGTAATGTTCATATTATGGGCTTGCTCTCTGATGGTGGCGTGCATTCGCATCAAGACCATATCGAAGGAATGTGTCATTCGGCATTGGTTCACGGTGCCAAAAACGTGTTTGTTCATTGTTTTTTAGATGGTCGTGATACGCCGCCTAAATCTGCTGATAAGTATATCAATCGTTTGCGTGAATACTTGAACAAGCTTAACGCCCATTATGAAGGTCGCGTACAGATTGCCAGTATCATCGGTCGCTATTATGCGATGGATCGTGACAATCGCTGGGATCGAGTACAGAAAGCTTATGAGCTTATTACGGAAGGCAAAGCCGATCGTCTATCTACCCGTGCTGATGGTGCTGTCCAAGCCGCCTACAAAGCCCGCGAAACTGATGAATTTATCAATCCGACTACCGTGATTGAGAGCGGCGACACGCCCTATACCGTCGATGATAATGATGCACTTATCTTTATGAATTTCCGTGCCGATCGCGCTCGTGAGCTAGCGCAAGCATTTGTGCTGCCAGATCATGAGTTTTCAGGTTTTGCCCGTCATAAACAGCCAAAACTGGCCGCGTTTGTCATGTTGACCAAGTACTCAGACATTTTAGCGGATAGCCCGAAGACCAGTATTGCTTATTACCCAACGTCTCTGACCAATACGCTGGGTGAGCATTTGCAAGCGCAAGGTAAAACGCAACTGCGTATTGCCGAAACTGAAAAATACGCGCACGTGACGTTTTTCTTTAGTGGTGGCCGCGAAGCAGAGTATAAAGGTGAGACACGTATTCTTGTGCCGTCGCCAGATGTCGCCACTTATGACTTGCAGCCAGAAATGAGCGCTCCTGAAGTGACCGATAAGTTGGTGGCTGCTATTGAATCGGGCAAATATGATGTGCTAATCGTCAATTATGCCAACGGTGATATGGTAGGGCATACCGGTATCTTTGAAGCAGCCGTGCAAGCGGTAGAGGCTTTAGATGTCTGTGTTGGCCGCATTGAATCGGCAGTACGAGCAGCTGGCGGCGATATGCTCATTACCGCTGATCATGGCAATGTTGAGCAAATGCAAGACTACGAAAGCGGACAGGTACATACCCAACATACGACCGAGCATGTGCCTCTGATTTATATTGGTGAGCAAAAAGTACAAGTGCGTAGTGGCGGTAAGCTTAGCGATATCGCACCGACCATCTTGTCATTGATGAATATCACTGCGCCAGTAGAAATGACGGGTGAAAACCTATTGATTCCAGTATCGTGATTCAGTCATTCTGACACTTTCGCATGCTGGCTATTATAATGCCTATGATAATGCCATAAGTACAGCTGAAGCAGCCAGCGAATGAAAGAAAAAGATAAAGGGAAGGGTATCTATGCTCCTTCCCTTTTTTAGGATAGGTTTTTAACTTATACCATTCACAAAAATTAGAGCAGCAAGGAAAACGAGTATAAGTGCTACGCATTGTAGACTAAACGAGTTTGACACAGCCAATCGTACTTGTTGAGTTTGGTATCACTTGCAATACTACCCTAGTCTTGGCTGTGATCTTGATGCTACCTTACAAGATATCATTCATTAATTATCCGATAACAATAACTTTGCATGTTTTCTTTTTATCTAGGTGAGTTTTTATGCATCCCATCTGTCTTATACGTTCGTCGGCGTCTAAACGACTAGAAAAGCCATCAATGATGACCGCATTGATAACGTCGACCGTCTTTAAACCCGTACTCATGGCCAGTCTCATAGGGTTGAATGTTGTTGGCATGCAAGCACAGGCTGCGACAAATAATGAAAGCAGCCCGACGGCCAGCCTGCAGCTTATCAGTCTTGATGCTGATGAGATATCAGCAGAAAACGGTGCAGATAATTTGTCTGATATCGCTGATATGTTGGATGCTGCTGACGCGTCTGATGATGCGATAGACAGTGTTGCAGATGAAAGCGCTTTGACCGATGAGGCAGACGATATCAATACGGATATCCCTGCTGAAGTAGGCCAAGTGTCACTGAATGCTATTTCCCCTGAAACTCTAAAAACGTTTGTTGCGGTCGTGGACTTGGTACGCCGTGAATATGTGGACACGGTCAATGACGAAGAGTTATTTAACAATGCGATGAGTGGCATGTTGACCAAGCTCGATAGCCACGCTGAATTTTTGGATGCTGAGGCCTACGAAAACCTGCGGGCTTTTACCGAAGGGGATGTCGGCGATATTGGTATCAAGGTGGTCTATCGACCAAAGGCTGGCTATTGGGTCGTCACAGAAGTTCTTAATGACTCACCCGCAGATAAAAAAGGCATCGCAGTCGGTGATTATCTGCATCAAGTTGATGAATTCAAATTAGATGACGACAGACAAAGCAATGATGTAGAACAACTTTTAACCGGTATTGCAGGCACACAAGTGGATATTGTGACTTCTAAAGCGGGTCGCCGTAAACATACCACGACTTTACAGCGTAACAATAACCACCCGCAAGTCATTGAGACACGGCTTGTTGATGGTATGGCGGTGATGAAATTGCCCGCTTTTCAAAACAACAGTCGTGAAAAGCTGCTGCAAGGTCTTATTAGCCTAGAAGCACCGATATCTGGTATTTTGTTAGACATGCGTGATAATCCAGGTGGTGTTTTAACCTCAGCGGTGAGTGTGGCTAGTTTGTTTATGGCGGACACTGATGTGGTACAAGTGAAAGGTCGGAAAGACGACTCTCGTGTGTTATCGACCCAAGGCGCTGCGATACTCAAGCCATTACCCATAGTGGTATTGCAAAACCGTTATTCTGCCTCAGCCGCCGAAGTATTAGCAAGCAGCTTGCAAGCGCAAAAACGCGCCACTATCGTCGGTGAGGTGAGCTATGGCAAAGGCTCGGTGCAGTCGGTGATACCTGTAAATGACGAGCAGGCTGTTAAGCTAACTGTTGCCAATTATGTGACGGCGGCTGGCAATAAGATAGATGGTATCGGGGTTGAGCCTGATGTGGCTCTACTGGGGAATGAGAATACATGGGAGCAGCAGGCACTTGATTTACTCAGGGCAAAAGCGCTCGCTTCGGGTATTCGCTTTGTAAGACATTCAGCTGTAGAGGATAATATGCTCGAAAATCGGACAGACGAAAAGTAGGTAGACGAAAAGTAAATAGGTAAGGATAGCCCTAAGCGTACTCTAATTGCCCAGCACCATTATTATGCTTAAAATCAATCGGACTGATCTTCAGAAATATCGAGTTTTTTCATGCGATAGCGTAAAGAGCGAAACGTCGTTCCTAACAGTTCAGCAGCTTGGGTTTTGTTCCAGCCTGTTTGTTTAAGTGCAGTAATAATCAGATTTTTTTCTTGCTCTTGCAGATAGTGTTCTAGACCTTTGGCAGGCAACAACTGGCTTTGAAAGTCCTCTTTTGACCCTGTTTGCTCGTCATGACTGGTTGTTAATTCCTGCTCTATAGAAGAAATGGGGCTACGATCAGGCTCGACGCTATCGGCCATCGACCGCTGAATCGTGGAAGGGTAGTGCTGCGTAATTGTACGATATGGATGTAGATTGGTCGTTGCTTGCTCAGATTGCTTCACCGTCGAGGTTTGACCAATTTCTTCTTTGTTAATCACGGATGTGATTGCTGTTTGGTCGTCTTCTTTATAATTAGATGGGTTGGGAGTGGGCGCTTTATGACTGGTTGCATCGGTATTTTGACTTTGTTGAGTATTAATCTCTTGATGAGTATCAAGCTCTGCTAGACCCAGATGACTGACGTCAATGGTGTACGTTTCCGCCAATGTCACGGCACGTTCGAGTAAGTTGCGCAGCTCACGAACATTACCAGCAAAATCATGATGCTGCAAGCGCTGGCAAGCCGCTGCTGTCAATGAGGGCGGGGTGTCCAACTGCCACTCTTTTGCGATCAGTGCTAAAAAATGCTTGGCTAAGACAGGAATATCATCACGCCGAGCATTAAGCGTGGGCAGTTTTAGTTCAATCACATTGATACGGTAATACAAATCTTGCCGAAACATGCCGCTTTGTACCAGCTGGTTCAAGTCTTTATGGGTCGCGGATAAGATACGGATATCGACAGGCAGCTCTTTGGTATCACCGATAGCACGCACGGTTTTTTCTTGAATGGCGCGTAGTAATTTGACTTGCATTGCCAAGGGCAAATCTGCCACTTCATCCAAAAACAAAGTCCCACCGTTGGCTTGTTGGAACAGACCTTGCTTATCAGCGACCGCTCCCGTAAAGCTGCCTTTTTTATGACCAAAAAATTCCGACTCCATCAGCTCGGAAGGGATTGCTCCGCAGTTCACCGGTACAAAACTGCCATCTCGACGTGGGCTTAAATCATGAATCAGCTTGGCAACCACCTCTTTACCTGTTCCGGACGCACCCGATAAAAAAACTGGCGCTTGTGAGCGTGCCAATTTTAAAATGGTGTTTTTAAGGGGATGCATGACGGCAGAATCACCGATTAAACGGCTATCCAACATCTGTTGCTCGGGTGAACATTCAGGCGCGGCTTCTGCTTCGTTATTTTGGTGAATAACCTTGAGCGCATTTTCAACCAACTGGCGTAAGCGTGGCAGCTCAAGCGGTTTATTAACGAAGTCAAAAGCACCCAGCTTTAACGCTTCAATAGCCAAATCCATACTACCATGGGCAGTAATCACGGCGATCGGTGTACTGGAGCTGTTACTGATGTCCTTGACCAGCTCTAGACCTGAGCCATCGGGTAACTTAAGATCCGTCAGACAAAAGTCATAGTCGTTTTGCTGCCAGTAGGCGCGTGCTTGCGATAATGTATAAGCCACATCGCTTTTGATGCCCATCTTGGTTAGGGTGATTTGCATCAAGCGGCACAAATCTACTTCATCATCAACGACTAGCGCGGTTACTGTCATACGTTATCTCATTGTGTTCGATGGCTAAAAATTTAAAAATAGGGTTCAATCTGTCTTATCTAGGGCGTGTCATCATTTAGATTGTGAGGCTTAAAATGAGGAAAATTGCAGCCAAACAAGGAAGAAATTGCCGTAAATATGAACATATTGACAAGATTTCTGACGATGTTTGGCTAAATTTAGCCATTTTAAGACCACTAAATGTATCCATGTACTAATTGATGACACGCCCTAGTAAGGGTGATAATCAACGTGTTTTTATCAAACAACCCTTCTCTTTTATAGAAGCTACTGGTCTTGAGTAAGCCGTTTATCAGCATCGTGACCATCGGTGTCGATAGCAGGGGCAATCAAGCGAAAGCAAGTCTTTTGGTGTTCAGGAATATAGAGTAAACGGGCTTGATTGGCTTCACAGAACGCCTGCGATAAATACAATCCTAAACCCGTTCCAGCTTCGTCAGTGGTAAAGAATGGATTGAATAAATGCTGTAAATCATTGCCACTAACGCCCAATCCATCATCTAAAATATCAATTATAACATCGTTATCAGCACAGTAAATCTCGATTTCCACAAAAGCATGAGGGTGAGCGTAGCTACTATGACGCAGACCGTTATTGATCAAATTGATTAATACTTGTTCCAATTGATGCATGTCGAACGAGATGGTGGGATTGGTGTATACACGCAAAAAAATGTCATGGTCTCGAAAATAATTGTCCAAAAACAGTGGTAGCCAATCAGCCAATAGAATTGATTGCTGACGGGCTACCTGCTGGCGCGACAGTTTTAAGATATCTTCAATAATACGGTTTACGCGTTTGGTTTGCGAAAATATCATTTCATACAGTTCGTGATTGCCCGTCATATAAGTATTTGCAGGCTCTGTCATCGCTGTTGTGTGGTCGGTAGTAGAACTGATAGTACTATGCTCTGCTGCCTTGTTTCTCTCACTTTCTACGGCATCTTCCATCAATAGTTGACTGGCCTGTGAGATAGTGGCAAGCGGATTTCTGATTTCATGGGCAATACTGGCGGTCAATTGCCCAAGCGATGCCAGCTTTAACTGTTGAGCGCTGGCTTGCTCACGGCGCAAATCTTCTAGCATGATCAGCTTGCTATTATCTTTTAGGGGGATGATTTGTACCCGTAGCTTACCGACGACAGAGGCATTTGCTACCGCAGGTAATTCATAAACAAAGCTGCGTGACAGCCCTTCAGAGACGGACAAGCAAGCATCAATAAGTTGTAGATGTTGTTCTTTGAGCTGCTGTTGAAAGTCGGCGAGGAGGGTAGCTTCGAGGTTGTTTTGCTCATATCTTAAATGACTGGACGCATCAATCATGGACGCTAGCGGAGGGTGAGGGATACTGAGTAGCTGATGAGCCGCTAGGTTTGCCAGCACAATATACTGTCTGTCAATCACGATGACCCCATTGACCATTTGGGTAATGACTTCTTGATTGATCACGTTCAGTCGTTCGACTTCTTTGGCCTGATTTTCAGCGACTTGCTCGACTTGTACTAAGCGCTGGGAAATGGACCAGCTCAAAACCCCTACCGCCAAAAAGCTTGCTGACATCAGCAGGGCATCGCCTAAATTGGCCAAACTCATGCTATTGGCAATGGCATAAAAAAACTGCTGATAGATCACGAAAATAATAGCAAGCAAAGTGATAATAAGTGCTTGCGAGCCGTACAGTAGCATGAAGCTGGCCGCGACGACGACCATATAAAGCATGGTGAGCTGTAAGTCAGGCGCACCATTGGTATAAAGCAAAAGGCTCAAGATAATGACGTCTAATGCCAATCCACAAGCCAGCTGCCGCCGCAGATTCTTAGTCACCACATAAAACAAGCCAAGCAAAATTAAACTGATAATGACGTAGAAACTAAGCGCTGTTTGCTGCAATAAGCTTGGTAATAATGAGCCACTATCAGATTTGACGGTCACATACACCATCAACATAAAGAATACGCTAACGATAAATCGATAACTGCTATAGATCAGTCCCAATCTCCGTAACTGTGGTAGAGGCAGCGTCTCATCTTGCTGTAGGTAATTGGTGATGGCAGAGACGGCTCTGAGCGCAAGTTTCATAAATTGACCGTAATAAAAAAGGTATGAAGGGGGTTACGGTTGAATGAGACCATGACGGATAGCCAGATGAGTCAATTTCACGTCACTATCGACGCCGACTTTTTCATAAATGCGATAGCGATAAGTATTGATGGTTTTGACACTCACGAACAATTGATCAGCGATTTGCTGCGGGCTTTGGCAGTTGACCACCATCATGGCTACTTGCTTTTCGCGGTCACTTAATAAGTCAAAAGGTGAGTTGGCGTTATCTGACAAGAGAACATCAGCCAACTGCTCAGCGACATCTTGGCTAAAGTAACGACCGCCTTGATAGATTTTTTTGACCGCTCGTATCATCTCATCAAGCGGCGTACCTTTAGTAATATAACCATTGACGCCCGCTTTGATCAGCATGGATGGATACGGTTGCGCCGACATGCTACTGACGGCCAAGATTTTGATACCCAGATCGAGCTGAATCAAGCGCTTGGTTGCTTCAAGCCCGCCGATATTGGGCATATTAACGTCCAGTAAAATCACATCAGGGCGCAGCTGTTTGGCCAGTTTAATCGCCATGTCGCCGCTGTCAGCTTCACCGATGACTTCGATATCAGCACTGTCTGCCAACATACGGCTGATACCCATCCGCACCAAATCATGATCATCTACTACCAATACTCGAATCATAGTTGTACTCTTTGCTGTCTATCAAAATGAAGGTTGCATTATGAACGTTAAACTATCTGAACCAATCTGTATATCTATTAACCACAACAATGATTTTTATTATTTTACAATAGAATGATATCGCACTGATGTGATGACTACTACTCTCATCATATATTGCTATAGTGTTAATTAATATTGCTAAAATCTAATTTAAATGTAGCAAAATTTGAAGCAGGTTAAAAAATACTCATCTAACTGATTTAGTACATTAAACTTAAATGCAAACCATGATACACTAAAAATACAAAAACTCTATGTGAGTACCTACAAACACAACCACAAACGCTACGTACGTTGTTGCTATTAATTAGTATGTAACTGATTCGCTAATTAACAGCATCGCGACAGCAGGGGGAAGAATGAAGCACTTACCATTAACCAAACAGCAGTTAGTTGCTGCCATGATTTCATTGAGTTTAGGCAGTATTGCACAAGCTGCACTTACAATTAATGGTAGCGCTGATGCTGGATCGAGTGCTCGTATGAGTTGGGGCGGTGCTGATAGCTTGTCCGAAGCGCGCAATATCATGTACAAGTCTAACGGCTCGGCCATCAAAAAAGTCGATAATGGGTATGGCACTACCAATATTACCAACAGCAACACCAGTAGTTTTGGTAGTAGTAATAACAGCTTCAATAACACCAACAGCTATAACACTACTTATCGTGGGAGCTTTGGCAGCAGTAGTATGATTCCGATCAGCACCGACTCTCGTAGTGTGGCGGTGATCGATGCCGAAACTGGTGAATCTATTTACGAGAAAAACGCTGATGTTGCCCGTCCTATGGCGAGTATTACTAAGGTAATGACGGCAATGGTGGTGTTGGATGCAGGTCTCGATATGAGAGAAGAGATCACCCTCGATCCTGAAGATTTCGTCGGTCCTAAGCGTGCAAGTTCGCGGTTAAAATCAGGCGATCGTTTGAACCGTGCTGAAATGCTGTTAATGGCATTAATGAAATCTGAAAACCCTGCTGCCAAAAGCCTAGCGCGTAACTATCCAGGTGGCTATGATGCCTTTATACGAGCGATGAACCGTAAGTCACAAGAGCTTGGTATGACGACAGCTTATTTCGGTGATCCAACGGGTCTCGATAAACGTAACGTTGCTTCATCAAATGACTTGGTAAAAATGGTTCGTGCTGCTGGTAACTACGATGTGATTCGTCGTTTCTCCACGACTAAGAGCTATGACTTTTACGTGGCCAATTATTCAGCCGGTAACCGTACCTATAAAGCCAACAACACCAGCAGTCTAGTACGTTCAGGCGATTATCCAATCGGCATCTCAAAAACCGGTTTTATTAATGAAGCAGGTCGTTGTGTGGTAATGGAAACACGTGTGAATAACCGTCCTGCGATCATTGTCATCTTAGGGGCGAACAGCTCAGCCACGCGTTGGGGTGATGCTAAGAACATTTTAAACAGTTTGGCAACTCGCCGTACAGTGTAAGCGGATGGGTTTAGTAGGTATAAAAAGGCTGTTATGTAATATAACGGCTTTTTTATTGTGTTGAATTTTTGTCTCCATTATTTTTAAAATAAGAACACGCCCTAGGAAAAACCATATGACTCAAGCATCGACTACTACACTAGCCCCAAAGTTATATTTGCTGACCAATGATGATGAATTCGCGCTGCTATACCGCAAATTAGAGACCGCGTTTGCCACAGGGTGTATTGCCTTATTGCAAATCCGCCGTAAGCAAACATTGACGTTAAGCAATGGCGCATCCAAGCTCTATGACGAAGCTCTACAAATAATTCGCTTGGCAAAGACATACAATGTCCCAGTTGTCATCAATGATGATATTCAGCTGGCCGCAAAGCTTGGTGTTGGGGTTCATTTGGGGCAAGAAGATGGTGATATCAGAGAGGCCAAGCAATGTCTATTATCGAATCAGATTATTGGCCGCACTTGTCATGGTGATGTGGCGCTGGTAAAAGAAGCGCAGGATGATGGTGCCAGTTATGCCGCGATGGGCGCAGTATTTGCGTCTACAACCAAGCCTAATGCGGATGTCATCTCGCGCCGAGAGCTTGTCGATGGGTGTCAGCAAGGTATTGAGTTATGTGTGATAGGCGGTCTAACGGCAGAAAACGTTATTGAGCTGGCAGGTTTGCCGATTGCTTATGTGGCAGTAGTTGGGGATATTATGGATTTGCCAGAATACCAAATAGCCGAGCGCTGTGAGCAATGGCAGCAGGCGCTTGGTACGTGGCAGACGCCTGCTTTATAACTGATTTCTAAATTTGAAATCGATGTTTCAAAATAAAATCGATATTTCAAAATATAAGTGCATTGTATAAATGAATCGTTATTCTGCATGTTCCATACATAAGGTGGCGTAGGGCAGTGCTTCCAAGCGTTTTTCTTCAATCAGTTTGCCACATACCTCACATTCACCATAAGTCCCATTTTCAATACGGCTCAACGCATTCTCAACATAGCTTAGGCTTTGTCGTGCTTCACCCATGAGGTTTTTACGCATATCATTTTGACGATAAGAGATGGCTTGATCTTCCCAATGCTCATTGAGGTCATCTTGTGGGTTTTGAATATGATCTTCGGTTTTATCGATTCGAGTTTCATACTCGTCTTTTAGCTTTAATAAAGTCTGTTTGGCAGTGGCTAGATCGATACTCATAGTATTCTCCTAATGGGTTATTTTTATTGTTGAACTTAATTATTATCATTGATAGGCGCTGTATCGTAAATAGGCGCTATACCGCAAAAGCTTATGTTTATCATAAGTACCAATGCCATCATAAACAGCCTGATTGTTGAGTACCACCACGAAATGTTACTGATTTTTATAAAAATTAAGTAAGTTTGCCTTATTTTTAACCTGCTTAGTAAAATTTAATCATAGGTTCTTTATGAGCGCTTGCTAGAAAACTGCTAGAATACACCGCCTCAGATTCTTGCTAGATCAGTCTCATGAGACCATTAGTAAGAATAATTGGTTAAATAGTTTGATAACTGTCATTCAGTGATATTTAGCATTGAGTGATATTTAGTAAAAAGCCACACCGTAGATTAACAATAGATGATGCATAGGAGCAGGTAATGAATTTTTTGCGTATGAGTGAGCTAAACTTAACGGACAAAGTGGTATTGATTCGAGAAGACTTGAATGTACCTATTAGAGACGGTAAGGTCACGAGTGATGCGCGCCTGCAGGCCAGCTTGCCTACCATCAAAATGGCACTAGAGAAAGGCGCTGCCGTTATTGTGTGTTCACACTTGGGACGTCCAACTGAAGGCAATCCTGAGGCCATATATTCTCTAGCACCTGTCGCTGACTATTTAAGCGACAAATTGGCAGCTACAGTTAGTTTAAACAATGACTATCTGACTGAAGGCGTTGCAATTAAAGCAGGTGAAGTGGTACTACTAGAAAACGTGCGCTTTAATACGGGTGAGAAGAAAAATAATGCAGATTTAGCACAGAAATATGCATCGCTATGTGATGTGTTTGTGATGGATGCTTTTGGCACTGCGCACCGTGCGCAAGCCTCAACTGAGGGTGTCACTCAGGCCATGCGTCAAGCAGATAAAACAGTGTGTGCAGGGCCACTATTAGCCGCTGAGCTTGATGCCTTGAGCCTAGCGCTTGAAACCCCAGCGCAGCCAATGCTCGCTATTGTTGGTGGCTCAAAAGTCTCTACAAAATTACAAGTTTTGCACAGCTTGGCAGAAGTATGCACGCAAATAATCGTTGGTGGCGGTATCGCGAATACCTTCCTAGCCGCGCAAGGTCACAGTGTCGGTGCTTCGCTATATGAAGCGGACTTGGTTGAGACCGCTCGTGAGATTATGACTAAAACTGAGATTTTACTGCCTGAGTATGTGGTGGTTGCCGATAAAAATGAGATCGATTTCGCTGACTTTACAGGCTCCTTACAAAAAGCCACTGCGACTACGAAGTCGGTTGATGCGATTGGTGATAATGACATGATATTGGACATCGCTCCAGAAAGCGCCAAGCAACTGGCTGATGCTATTACCAATGCAAAGACTATTTTGTGGAATGGGCCAGTGGGTGTTTTTGAAGTCGATGCTTTCGGCCAAGGCACTCAAATCGTGGCAAATGCGGTCAAAAACAGTCAAGGTTTTTCGATTGCTGGTGGCGGCGATACTTTAGCAGCGATCGATAAATATCAAGTTGCAGATGGCGTGAGCTACATGTCAACAGGTGGCGGTGCATTTTTAGAGTTTGTAGAAGGCAAAGTGCTGCCAGCTGTTGCCGCACTGCAAATAGAAGCGCGATAATTTAACCAACTTTCAGCAGTTCAGTAACATTAGGCGTACAACTTACCGCAATCATCTAAGGTAGGCTATAAAAATAATATGGTGACTGGCTCTCTTACCTTGTTAATTTGACAGCTATGAGTGCAATTGGTCATCAATTATTATCAAGTAGTAATTATTTGTTTTTATACTGAAAATTATTATTGCATGTCTTATTTACTGCCTATAGAATAGCGCAACCATGTATTTTGACATGCTTTATTTACGAGAGGTTTATTATGTTAAAACGTCATTTGTTACTTGCTAGCGTACTTGCTGGTACTTTTGCAATCACTGCATGTAGCCAAGAAACACAAGATAAAACAGAAGCTGCTGCTGATTCTGCTGCTGAAGACACTGCTGCTAACGCTGACGCTGCTGCTGCTGAAACAGAAGCTGCTGCTGCTGAAGCTGAAGTTGCCGCACAAAATGCTGGTACCGAAGTTGCTGAAGGCGCTGACACTGCTGGTGTTGCCGCTGCAAATGCACTAGAAAACACGGGTGAAGCGGTTGTGGTCGGCGCAAATGAAGCCGTTGCCAATACTGCTGAAGTGGTTGCCGATGGCGCATCTGCTGTTGAAAATAAAGCCAGTGAAAACGCAGTAGAAGCAGAGCAACAGTACTAAGAATCGTACTGAGCAAGTCAGTTATTGATTCGGTGACGTGCTATCGATTGATAGAACGAGGCACTGAATGAGTAGCGAGCATTGATAATTGCTTTAATTGATAGTTGCTTTATAAGCCCTCAAAATACTAGAAAAGCCTTGGTGATTACCAAGGCTTTTTGCGTTGTGTGTCAGTGTTATAGTTGATAATAATTAAACTCACGTGAAGAGACGTGTAGACTGACAAATAGTCGGGCAACTGCTACGAAGACGGAACAATTTTTGCTATAATCACCGCGTAGCGTTCATACCCAAAATATTTTGGGCGTTTATTACTTTCTATGCCGTTAGTATGGTCTTCTGCACATTGGGATGATCGTTATAAAGCTTTTTTAAATACTATTCAAAATCTAATCAGAGAGCGTCTTATGGCCCTAATATCCTTACGTCAACTTCTAGATCATGCCGCTGAACACAGCTATGGTGTTCCTGCCTATAACGTCAATAATTTAGAGCAAATGCGTGCAATCATGATGGCTGCGGATGCTTGTGACTCACCTGTCATCGTACAAGCCAGCGCAGGCGCACGTAACTATGCAGGGTCAGCATTTTTGCGTCATTTGATCATTGCCGCCATCGAAGAATGGCCACATATTCCAGTAGTAATGCATCAAGATCATGGTATGTCACCAGCGATTTGCCAACGTTCAATTCAGCTGGGTTTTTCATCAGTGATGATGGACGGCTCGCTTGGCGAAGATGGCAAAACGCCAATGGACTACGATTACAATGCTAGCGTGACTCGTGAAGTGGTCAAAATGGCACATGCTTGCGGTGTTTCTGTAGAAGGCGAAATCGGTTGTTTAGGTAGTCTTGAGACTGGTATGGCAGGCGAAGAAGATGGCTCTGGTGCTGAAGGCGTATTGGATCATGAGCAACTATTGACTAGTGCTGACGAAGCCGAGCAATTTGTGAAAGACACCAATGTTGACGCGCTAGCCATTGCTATTGGTACTAGCCATGGCGCTTATAAATTTACGCGTCCACCTACAGGTGACATCTTATCTATTGAGCGCGTAAAAGAGATTCATGCTCGTATTCCTAACACGCATTTGGTGATGCATGGTTCATCATCAGTGCCACAAGAATGGCTAAAAATCATCAATGAGAATGGTGGTGATATCGGCGAAACTTATGGTGTGCCAGTTGAGCAGATCGTCGAAGCGATCAAGCACGGGGTACGTAAAGTCAATATCGATACCGATTTACGCTTGGCCTCAACAGGTGCTATCCGCAAATTTCTTGCAGAAAATCCGAGCGAGTTTGATCCACGTAAATACTTCAAAGCATCTATGGTCGCAATGTCAGACATCTGCACCAATCGTTTTGAAGCTTTTGGTTCTGCTGGTCAAGCACATAAAATTCGTCCAACGAGCCTTGAAGGTATGGTGAATTTTTACCAGTAAGGCTATTTTTTTGAACAAGCGTCGCAGACAGAAAATGGTAGCTGATGTTATTTATATAATAGCCCATATAAGAGGTAGTAAGTGATGATTGGATTGATTACCGGACAAGTGCAATACTTAATGGCACCAACCGCCTGTATCATGACGACCTCTGGTGTGGGTTATGATATTGAGCTGCCATTGCCTTCATTTTGTCAGCTACATCTCAATGAGCAGGCAAGCATTTGGACGCATTTCCATGTGCGTGAAGATGCGCAGCTGCTCTATGGTTTCATTGACCGTAAAGAGCGTGATGTCTTTCGTCAGTTGATTAAAATCAACGGTGTTGGGGCAAAAATGGCACTAGCGATGCTGTCTGCAATGTCAGCAGCTGAGCTAAAAATGCACGTCGAGCAAGACTCTGAAACCGCATTAACTCGTATTCCAGGTATTGGAAAAAAGACTGCGCAACGGTTATTAATTGAGCTAAAAGATAAGCTAAAAAATATCGAAGTGGATAATAGTAATTTAGAGTTTGCTATGCAGCCAGCTGAGATTTCTGCCGAAGACAATATCATCGCCGAAGTAGAAGGCGCTCTGATTAGTTTGGGTTATAAAGAAAAAGAAGCTCAGCAAGCCATCAAAGCTGCCAAAAGTAACGGTGACATTTTTGCAGATACACAAGGATTGTTAAAAGCCACATTACAGCAGCTATCAACGTTTAAGTAGTTTTTACTCCTACTGCTATTAATGGTTACATCAGTCAGTATCAAACAAATAAGCGACATTAATTGTCGCTTATTTTCGTTTTGGTATATAACTGTTGATGTTTTGCATGACTTATAGGTGGCGTTTGGTTATGCTATTTATTACCTAATTTTTTAATATAATGATAAAAACTATGATGCAAGATCGTTTGATTAATCCGTTAGAAGGCGCAGGGGATGCGCCTGATTCCAATATTCGACCAGCACTGTTGGCTGAATATATCGGTCAGCCGGTGGTGCGTGAGCAGATGGAAGTATTTATTGGCGCGGCACGCGGTCGTGGCGAGCCATTGGATCATACGCTCATTTTTGGTCCACCAGGGTTGGGTAAAACAACGCTTGCCAATATCATTGCTCGTGAAATGGGCGGTAACTTACGCTCGACCTCAGGGCCTGTCCTCGAGCGTCCAGGTGATTTGGCAGCCATGCTGACCAATTTGGAGGAGGGTGACGTACTATTTATTGATGAGATTCACCGTCTGAGTTCAGTCATTGAAGAAATACTTTACCCAGCCATGGAAGATTTTCAGCTAGATATTATGATCGGTGAAGGGCCAGCTGCACGTTCTATCAAGCTTGATTTACCACCGTTTACCTTGGTTGCGGCAACGACCAGAGCAGGATTATTGACCTCACCACTACGTGATCGCTTTGGCATTGTACAGCGGCTAGAGTTTTACAATATCGCTGATCTGACCACGATTGTTAGCCGTGCCGCCCGCTTGATGCGTGTGCCTATGAGTGAGGATGGTGCGGTGGAGATTGCACGCCGTGCCCGAGGCACACCAAGGATTGCCAATCGGTTACTACGCCGTGTACGCGATTATGCGGAGGTCAGAGGCGATGGCAGTATCAATGGTGCGATTGCGGGTAGTGCGCTAGATATGCTGGCAGTGGATAGACGTGGTCTCGATCATTTAGACAGACGGTATATTGAAATATTGCATGAGCGTTTTGATGGTGGTCCTGCAGGTGTTGAGGCGGTAGCAGCAGCTATGGCAGAGGATCGCGGTACACTTGAGGACGTGATTGAGCCATACTTAATTCAGCAAGGCTATGTGTTGCGTACGGCACGTGGTCGTGTATTGACTCAAATGGCGATTGACCAAATGTTATAGTAATCAGTATTTAGCATAAAAAATGCGCCTGCTTTTAATGAGAAGCAGGCGCATTTTTTTGTTTAAGTCTCGAGTTGCGGGGCTTTTTCTGAACTAAGAAAGTAAAAGATAAAGTTGGTCTCTAAGCTAAAATTCGCCAAACAACTACCAAAATAGCCAGTATATAAAATATAGGTGATAGCCAACCAATGACTTGCGTTGCAATGGCAATGAAAATAGCAAAGCCTGCAAGTGCTAGCCAATCACGGCGGCGATCATTAAGCATGTCCGCGCGAATTTGCTGTATTTCACGTAGTTGGCTGTCTTGACGTGAGCCTTGCGAGGCAAGACTTTGTAAGCCTTGATCTAGTAACTTGGGAATATCAGTGGTAGACAGTAACATCTCAGGCAATTGCTGGCGTAGCTGCTGTAAGTTACGCATCGGGTCTAGCTGCTCTTTGATCCAACTGCTTAAAATGGGCTTGGCAAGTGACCAAATATCAAGATCAGGATATAAATCGCGACCGAGGCCTTCAACGTGTACTAATGTCTTCAGCAATAGCATCAGCTGCGGCGGGATACTCATATGATGGCGACGTGCGATATCCAAAATCTGCATCAATACGCCAGCAAAGTCGATGTCATTAATGGATTTTTGTAGCATAGGGCCGACGGTACGTTTCATATCACGCATCAACGCATGCTTATCTGCATTTGGTGGTATCCAACCAGCTCGGCTGACGATATCAACCATTGCCGTAAAGTTGTCATTCATGACTGCCAATAACATCCTCGCGACAATGAGCTGATCGTCTTTTGATAAGGTGCCCATGATGGCGCAATCAAGTCCGATATAACGTGGCTCATGACCCAAGTCGACCGCTGCCATACCTGCATGTAGTGTTTGCACAGGCGGGGTCTCTACGAATACATTGCCTGGATGCATATCAGCATGAAAAAAATTGTCACGAAAGACTTGGGTGAAAAATATCGTTAGACCTTTTTTTGCCAGTGCTGCACGGTCATAGCCAAGCTGATCGAACATCTCAACTTGCGAGATAGGAACGCCTTGAATGCGCTCCATCACCATCACATTCTTGGCAGCATCATAGACTTCAGGCACATACATTAATGCTGAACCCAAGAAGTTATTGCGCATTTGGGTGGTATTGTCTGCCTCTAACGTCAAATCTAGCTCGTTAAGCATGACTTGCCGATAATCCTCGACAATATCGATAATATGTACGGCACGCGCCGCTTCAATACGAGCGGATGCCCAGCTTGCCAATTCACGTAGTAGCTCAAAGTCAGAAACAATCGTGGTGCGGATATCGGGACGAACCACCTTTATGACGACTTCACGACCATCATGCAGGGCGGCAGTGTGTACTTGGGCGATAGAGGCGGCCGCTAGCGGTTTGACATCAAAGCGTGCGAATAATGTGCCAATAGACTGCCCAAGGCCATGCTTAGGGTCTTGGATTTGGGTAATGGCCACATCAGAGTTAAATGGTTTAACCTTGTCTTGTAGCTGAACCAGTTGAGCAATAATCTCAGGCGGTACCAAATCACGACGTGTTGACAGTAGTTGGCCTAATTTTAAAAACAGCGTACCCATGTCCTCAAGCGCGTATTTAATCGCGTTTGGCTGATGTTTTTTACCCCAAGCGGCTGGATGCAAGCGAATTAAACGTGCTAAAGGTTGCAGCTGTGGCGCCTCTTCAATAGAAAAATGCGTATCAATGCGATATATTGCGGCGATACGCCAAAGCTCAAGTAAACGGGCGCGATGGGATAATAGCATGAGGTATAGGTACTCTAGGAAAAGTCAAAAATAAGGTAGGCGCTGTGCTTATCTATAGATAATGTGATCAATAACCCGTTTAATTAATAATGTTTGCTTGTTATTAATTAAACGGGTTATTGATGGAACGAGTTATTGATAAAACGTGCCTGCTCCTCTTTGATAGCAGCAAGTTTGGCCTCTTCACGTTCGACATCAGCACGCAGCTTTAACAGTTGCTGCTTAAGATCATTTACCTCTTCCAGCTCAACGGGGTCAGGGACACTATTGCCCGCCACATCATTGGCCCAGTCGCTGACATCATTAAAAGCACGTTTGGCACTATGACGCCAACTGCCTTTCAGTTGTGATATGAGCAGATGCAACTGACTCGCCATGGGTTTGCCGATGAAGGGTTCTAACTGGCCAGCGACATCTGGGTCAAAACCTGCCACCAACTGTTTCAGCTGCATCAGCACTTTATAGTCACCAGCGATAGGCAAGTTACCTTCAGTGCCTCGCATTAGATTGAGCAGCTGGGCTGGATTGTCTACGGTAATGATACAATCGGGTCGACTGTGACCGATACGCGCGCGCTCCATACTCGCTTTTTGGCGTTCACTCATGCGGCCACTTGGCTCAAACACACTGTCAGTCGTGACGGGCTCAAAACGCAAACGTTCATGGGTGAATAACACATCCAAATCAATCTCAGGCGACTTCATATTCAGCCGTAACACTTTGCCAGCCAATGGTGCTAGACCTGATTTGGTGATTTCATCGCTAGCAATGGCAAGGTTAATCAGCTTTTCGGCACCAGCCAAAAGTAACACAGTCAGCATAAGGCTCTCGCATATTTAATTGAGCGCCTCTAGAAAAGCGCATGGTTTGTCAGGGTCAGTGGTTACGACTATAGGGTGTTAGTATTTTTCTTTTATCGTTATGCTTTAAAGCCACGATGCACGGCGACGATACCAGCAGTAAGGTTATGATAATCACAATTTTCAAAGCCCGCTTGTTGCATCATTTGCTTCAGCGTTTGCTGATCAGGATGCATACGAATCGATTCAGCCAAATATTGGTAACTTTCAGCATCATTAGCAATCAGCTTACCCATAATAGGTAAGGCGGTAAATGAATATAAATCGTAGGCTTTCGATAATGGCTCAAACACGGGTTTTGAGAATTCCAAAATCAATAAGCGACCACCTGGTTTCAGCACGCGATACATAGATTTTAGGGCAGCATCTTTGTCCGTGACATTACGCAGACCAAAGCTAATGGTAAGCAAATCAAAGCTATTGTCATCAAATGGTGCTAATGTTTCCGCATTGGCAAGTACAAAATCGACATTATTGCAGCCAGCATTAATCAAGCGCTCACGACCAACTTCTAACATTGCCGCATTGATATCAGATAACACGACTTTACCGTTGCGACCGACTTCACGGCTAAAGACTTTGGCCAAGTCTCCCGTACCGCCAGCGATATCAAGCACATGCTGACCCGCACGTACGCCTGATAAGCTAATGGCATAACGCTTCCATAAGCGATGAATACCAAAAGACATCAAGTCATTCATAATGTCGTATTTTTTGGCGACTGAGGTAAAAACGTCGGCAACACGTGCTTGTTTTTCTGCTTTGTTGACTGTTTTATAACCGAAATGCGTTTGCTCATTACCGTCAGTGTCGAGTGTGTGCGGGTTATTAATGTCATCACGCTGGTTAAAAAGCGTTTGCTTAGCGGTCTGCTCTTGTGCAGCGGCGCTATTGTTTGTAGGGTTGTTTGACATAGTGGTTTGTTGGCCTTGTGGCGTTCCAGTTGGCAAGTCTTGGACTTGCGTAAAATCATTACTTTTTTTGACGCTAGCATCAATACCAGTATCAGTCGTCGCATTAGGCACAGGACTTTGACGCGCTTTTACTTGTGCAGTGATATTTTGACTGTGAGTGATACTGTCTCTGACCAATTTATCTTGTAAATGACCATTAGTTGTGGTGTTGGTCGGTAGCTTTTGGTCAGAGTGGGCAGTGTTATTATTGGTATCATCGGTCATTGCATTATCCTATTGTTCACTTTTATGATTATTTATTTGAGATATTTTTTGAGTATATATTGCGTTCGTTAACGAGTTTTTGCCAGTTAACTCAGTCTCTCTTCAATCCTATGATACATCAAATGACAAGGGCTTACTGCCATTATCCGTGTCATGAACTTCGTCAATAATCTCAAGCTCACGTTCACAAAACGGCTCGATAAAATTGCTCACACTTTTGAGGGGTTTCATGGCCTTAAAACCAGTATCGATGAAGTCATACAGTGGTTGAAAGTTATAGCGATAGGCGGTGCCTTTTGCTAAGGCAAACGCTTTTTTGAGCATAAATGAGTTCAAATGTTTGTCAGTGCGGTAGCAAACGTCTTTAAGAGTACCGATCTGGACACGGCGTTCATCCTCTTCATCGATAATACGATAGGCGGCTAGCATATTGTCTTCGGTGACTGGTAAGTCTTGAGCAAGTAGCCATTGGGCCAAATGCAAGTCTAGCTCAATCGCTAGAATAGCTGCTTGGATGCCCATGCTGCCAGCTTCTAAAGCGGACTCTTTAGCAAGACGCTCAAGCTTTTTTGCTTTTGGCAAAATGCGTTCTAACTGTTCGGCCAATAACTTGAATTCATCGCCACCATATAACTGTGTCAGAAAATAGTCTGCCATCAGCTGATTTTTTGGCTGTTCAAACAGCTCACTATGCGTACGTTGGAGTCGCGCTTGTTGCCATGCTTGCACTTCGTTGAGTTTGGTATTTAATTCGGCATCTTGATGATGTGGTAGTGCCCAAAAATGTGTCAAGTGCTGTTGTAAGTCGGTTAAAGCAGACATGGCGTAAAATCCTATATAAAAATAAAGATCATGATTAAGTTGAGAATAAAGTGGTCAAAGTGATGCTGTTTTTGGTGCTTATTATAATTTTAAGACTCTTTTAAAACATGCTCTCAAGATTGTGTTCACCTTAAAAGAAAATAAAGCAGAATACAAATGTCAAACTGTTACACAGCAGCGTTATTTACTGAATTGGTCGAATGCTATGATTAAGCTGACACGCTTTCAATCATAGGACGATACCAGTTATGAGCAAAAATAATAATACGACTGAACTTACAGCACCACAAGCGGTCAGTGCGCAATTTAGTGAGCAAGTGATCGAGGAGCGCTTAACGCCCAATCCACTGAGTCAGTTTTCGATGGATAAAGATGACCTTAGATTGGCATTGGTCACCGCCCAATATGCTCTGCGCGCGACACGGCAACAAACGCCGCCACCTGCCAATCAGCCAACTGGGCTGTTGGTGCTGGTCAATGGTATGGAGCAGGCGGGCAAGGGGACTGCTGTCAAACAGTTGCGCCAGTGGGTAGATCCTCGGCTGCTTAAGGTGGAGGCAACTATTGGTTATTGTCCCTTAGCGTATCAGCCGATGTGGCAAGCACACACTAAAGCGCTGCCACGTCATGGTGATGTCATGGTTTATTTTGGCAACTGGTATGCTGATTTGCTTTACAACGTCATGCGTATGGCAGCAGACAACAAAAACGATGATAAGTCGTCAAAAAATAGTCAATCAGAAGACAAAAAATTCGATAACGACAAAGTGCTACCGATTGCGAAATGGCAAGCGTATCTACAACAGCAACTTATTAAACTGCAAGCGTTTGAGCAAGACCTCGTTGCCAATCAAACCAGACTACTAAAATGCTGGTTTCATGTTGATATCGAAACGTTGCAAGAGCGATTAAATGACGATGAAGCCGATCCGCAGTTTTTGTATCAAATTGATTGGAATAATGCAGAGATTGTCGCTCAGTTCAACGAGGTTGCCGTGACATTGTTACGGCAACAGGATGATTGGGTCATCATCGATGGTGAGGATAAATCACAAGCTGCCGATCATTTTTGCCATGAAGTATTGCATGCGATGCAAACTGCACTTGTAAGTAGTCGAACAGACAGTAACGAAACGACAAAAATTCAGTCCGAGTCCAAGACGCAAAAACTTGAGTCAAAAGTCGATCAGGAACCGTTTGAACCTGTAAAAATACCCAAGTTACTAACCGATATCGACGACTCAGACGTCAGTAAGGCTGACTATCAAGAGGCATTGGCAGAAAAACAAGCTCGTCTTGCCGAATTGCTACGTGCGCGCAAAGGTCGTCATATTGTTTTTGCTTTTGAAGGAATGGACGCTGCTGGCAAAGGCGGGGCTATCAAAAGACTGGTGGCAGCGCTCGATCCGCGTGAATACCAAATTTATAATATTGGTGCGCCGATGCTATACGAGTCGCAGCATCCTTATCTCTGGCGTTTTTGGACAAGGCTGCCTGACGAGCAGGCAAATCGCATGAGCCGTATAGCCATCTTTGATCGTACTTGGTATGGGCGCGTGTTGGTTGAGCGTATTGAGCAGTTTGCGACTGATGCTGCATGGCAACGTGCTTATGATGAAATCAACCGCTTCGAGGCGGATTTGAGCGAGGCAGGGACGTTGGTTATTAAATACTGGCTGGCGATTGATAAGAAAGAACAGCTCAAGCGTTTTGAAGCGCGCGAAGAAACACCTCACAAGCAGTTTAAGCTCACTGATGACGATTGGCGTAACCGTGATAAGTGGTCAGATTACGTACAATCCGCCGCTGATATGCTGGCACGTACTGATACTGAATACGCACCATGGTGTGTCATAGCCACCAATGAGAAACGCCAGGCGCGTTTGGATGTTTTAGACCATGCTATTAAACAGTTGTCAGTAGCATCTAAAAACCAGTAGCTCTTTATTAAAATCGAGGGTTAATGGCGGTCTATATTGTCAGCCGTCTTTTCCAAGTGAAGTTTAGTGAAACATACTCAATCTAATCTGTCACTGATAAAGGGTGATATTGAAAGTACACAATCACAGTTACAAATCTTGCAATATCATTATGCATTATGTGATTATATTTAATATAATAGGGGCATAATTGTCTCTGCTATGTCATATATTGCCTTAATAAGTGTGTACTGTATGATTTGTATAGATATTTAAAAGACATTGTTGCCGTATCAGATATCGGTGAAAACAGTAACATCGCCACAAATATAAGCCGCAAGATGCTGTAATCAGATGATTTAGCAATACCACTTGCGGCTTTGTGACATGTGGAGTGATGGGTTTTTGATAATGTATTAATAATTTGAATCAAACGTCAAACAGCAACAATCGATTCTAAGATACGGCAGCAAAATAAACGTAAAGAGTTCATTGTTTAGAGAGCACGTTGCGCCTTTATATAATGCTATTTTAGTGCGGGATATAAAAACCTGCCTGTATAGCTGCGCAATATTACTAATCGCATATAATTCCAATCAGCTTACGCAGGACGCATCAACGTATGGGTATTAGCAACAGTTCTACAGAGTCAGCTAAATCAGTTGGCTCCATGAGAATAAATCTATTTTTTGCCATTTTATTGGTTGCGATGACCAGCTACTTTTTGTGGTGGGGTCTAGATTACACGATGCGTCAGCAAACGACGCTATTTATTGTGGCGACCGCTTTTGGTGTCTTTATGGCATTCAATATCGGTGGTAACGATGTCGCCAACTCCTTTGGTACTTCAGTAGGTGCAGGGACGTTGACTATCCCGCAAGCATTGGGTATCGCAGCGATATTTGAAGTGTCAGGCGCTGTGCTGGCAGGTGGTGAAGTAACCGATACTATCCGAAGCGGTATTGTCGATCTAGATGGCCTCGCAGTCGAACCCAACCAGTTTATTTATGTCATGCTTTCAGCGCTCATTGCTGCCGCCTTTTGGCTGTTATTTGCCACCAAAAAAGGCTTACCTGTTTCGACCACACATGCGATTATTGGCGGCGTGGTTGGTAGCTCCATCGTATTAGGTATCACGTTAGGTGGTACCGAGATGGCATTATCAACCGTGAATTGGGGCAAGATTGGTACTATCGCCATCTCTTGGGTGCTATCACCGCTACTAGGCGGGGTTTTGTCTTATTTATTATATGGGCAAATTAAGAAAAATATCATCGAGTATAATGATAAAACAGAGGCACATATTGGCGAGTTAAAAGCTGATAAAAAAATCTTAAAACAAAACCATAAAGAATTTTTGGACGGTCTAACAGAATCAGAACAGCTGGCTTATACCTCAGCGATGCTACGTGACCAAGAAATCTACAAAGATGATGATTGCGTCGTTGAAGATTTAGAGACCGATTATTACAAACAGCTTTATGAGATTGAAAACGAGCGCAGCAACCTCGATACCCTAAAGGCACTAAAGCAATGGGTGCCTATGATTGCGGCTATGGGCGGTGCAGTCATGGCCTCGCTAGTTGTCTTTAAAGGTCTGAAAAACGTCAATAGTGGTATGACGACGCTGCAAGGCTTTTTGATCATGGGGATGATCTCAGCGCTAGTATGGCTTGCGACCTATATTTATACCAAGAGTATCCGTGGTAAGCATAAAGAAGATCTGACCAAAGCCACATTCATTATGTTCAGCTGGATGCAGGTCTTTACTGCCTCTGCATTTGCCTTTAGTCATGGTTCAAACGATATTGCCAATGCAGTTGGTCCTTTTGCGGCGATTATGGATGTCATCCGTACCAACAGCATCTCTACCGAAGCGGCTGTACCCCCTGCTGTAATGCTAACCTTTGGTGTTGCTCTTATCGTTGGTCTTTGGTTTATTGGTAAAGAAGTGATTCAGACCGTCGGTACCAATCTAGCGAAGATGCATCCAGCTTCTGGATTCTCAGCTGAATTGGCTGCTGCTGCCGTTGTGATGGGCGCATCGACGATGGGTCTGCCAGTCTCAAGTACACATACCTTGGTCGGTGCAGTACTTGGCATTGGTATCGTCAATAGAGACACTAACTGGAAGCTTATGAAACCAATTGGTTTGGCATGGGTGATTACCCTTCCGGCTGCAGCTTCAATGTCTGCTATTAGTTATCTCATATTGATAAATATCTTTTAAAAAGTAATGCTATAAAGCCCATTAATAAGGCTTGCATTAGAACCAAAAAATGCTTATCAGCGTGATGCTGATAAGCATTTTTTTATGTTGGATGCAGATTTACTCAGTGCCAAACTGCTGGCGTTTTTTGGCAAAAAAGCGATCCAAGCGATCCATCGCATTTTCTAAATCAAGCAAGTTTGGCAAGAACACCAAGCGAAAATGATCTGGTTTGTCCCAGTTGAATCCTGTGCCTTGCACCATCAATACGTTTTCTTCGACGAGTAAGTCCATCATAAAATCCATATCATCTTCGATAGGGTAAACCTCAGGATCCATCTTTGGAAAACAATAAAACGCGCCTTTGGGCATGGTACAAGAAATACCTTTAATCGCATTGAGACGTGAGACGGCCATGTCGCGCTGCTTATATAGACGACCAGTCTTAGAGGTTAAGTCCTTCATACTTTGGTGACCGCCCATGGCTGTCTGAATCGCATACTGTCCTTGGACGTTAGAGCAAAGGCGCATGGATGCGAGCATATCCAAGCCTTCGATAAAGTCCGCTGCATGTTGCTTGCGACCGGATACCATCATCCAACCTGAGCGAAACCCTGCAATGCGATGCGACTTCGATAAGCCATTGTATGAAAGAACCAAAACGTCGTCAGTTAAAGTGCTCATCGGGGTATGCACATTATCATCATAGAGAATGCGATCGTAAATCTCATCGGCCATGATGATTAGGTCATGCTCCTTAGCGACTGCAATGATTTGCTTTAGTAGTTCATCACTATAAAGGGAACCTGTTGGATTATTGGGGTTAATAACCACAATGCCTTTGGTTTTGCTGGTGATTTTAGATTTGATGTCCTCAATATCAGGGTGCCAGTTGTCTTCTTCATTGCAGCGATAGTGCACGGCAGTACCGCCAGCGAGGTTAGCCGCAGCCGTCCATAATGGGTAGTCTGGCATGGGAATAAGTACTTCATCACCATCGTTCATCAACGCCTGCATGGTCATGACAATCAGCTCAGAAACCCCGTTACCCAGATATACGTCACGGACATCAACTGCCGAGAGCAGACCTTTAGACTGGTAATACTGCAAAATGGCTTTACGCGCTGAAAAAATCCCTTGTGAGTCCGAATATCCCGTGGCTTCAGATAGATTCATCGCGACGTCGCGTAAAATCTCATGAGGGGCTTCTAGGCCGAACGGCGCTGGATTGCCCACATTTAACTTCAATATACGTTTGCCTTCTGCTTCCATTTTATTGGCAGTCTGTAATAGGGGACCACGAATGTCATAGCAAACGTTTTGTAATTTATCGGATTTTTTTATCGGATTCATAGCATGACCATTTGTCAGATTGTTTGGTGAGTTTTTACTAGTATCAATGAAAGCAGTTGATGGCGTCTTGGTCTGATTTCTTTGTGTTTTCTGTGGTGTTATTGCGTCTTGCATTTTTTCATCTTGAGGTGGGCTATTACTGTTAGGCGATGTGTCATCAGAGTTTTCATTTTGAAGCTCACCACGTAATAGATACCCTTCGCTACAGCCCAAAATACGTGCGAGGGTAGGGAGCTTGGATGAGACGATACCATTAGTACCACGCTCCCAGTTCGAGATAGCACCACGACTCACCTTGGCACCAGCAGCGGTCATCGCTTGTGCTAGCTGCTCAGCGGTGAATCCTTTCTTACGGCGTAATTGTACCAATCGTGCTGCTTGGGTGATGTTGTCATCCGACATGGTTGTTTAGGCCTTTATTAACTGGTAGTTTTTCAATAAGTAGATGGATTGAGGATTTTAATTAGACGCCAATGCAAGATATTATTGCATTGTTAGTCTTAATGCAAGAGGTTTTCAAATCACTTACACTTGTAAATGCAAGCTTTACTTGCATTACTCCTTTTATGTATGACGCGCTCGACGATGACAGTCAACTAAATACATGTTTACCTATCAAAATTACATCTTTACTCACTCTAGTTTTAAAGTAATTTGATATATTTTAAACTGGATAAAATTCTACTTAGCGACATACTTATTCCAAAATACAGGTATTACGACTCTAATATTCACCTTGAATAGTGAGTCGATAAGCAACAGATAGGGCACATCGTTTTCATAATAATATGGCGATAAAATAGTGACAGAGATTAGATAACAAATACTCTAATAAGGACAAATCATGCAAGATAATCAATTAAGTAAAGAAGAAATTAGCCAATTGACTGAAGCTGACTGGAAAGAGCGTCTGAGTGCTGACGAATATCATGTACTGCGTGAGAAAGGCACAGAGCGTCCATTTACTGGTGTTTATAATGACGCGACTGATGACGGTGTTTATCGCTGTAAAGGCTGCGGTGCCAGCTTATTTGATTCAACCAATAAGTTTGATGCAAGCTGCGGTTGGCCAAGTTTTGATCAAGGCATCGATAATAGCGCAATTGAAGAACATGTTGATAATTCGCTAGGTATGACTCGTACAGAAGTAACTTGTAGCAACTGCGGCGCACATTTGGGTCATGTATTCCCTGATGGGCCGAGTGAGACGACTGGCATGCGCTATTGCATCAACTCAGTATCTATCGATTTAGATAAGTCTGAGAAGTAAGTATTTAGATAGTAGCAGTAATAGTAATGTGGAAGGGAAGTACAGAGTGCTTCCTTTTCAATAATACTTGCTGCTTATATGACTGATAAAGTAAAAGTGTCAAATGAATACCCAAAACAACAAAAACCTCAATTTAAGGATAAATAATGAGTACTATTTATGATTTTACGGCTGAGCGCATGGATGGTAGCCCGCAAGCGTTTTCTGATTATCAAGACAAGGTGTTGCTAATCGTTAATACCGCGAGTAAATGTGGCTTTACGCCCCAGTTTGAAGGGTTAGAGGCGCTATATGAGCAATACAAAGATCAAGGGTTGGTCGTCGTTGGCTTTCCTTGTAATCAATTCGGTAGCCAAGATCCAGGCAGTAATGATGAAATTGGCGCGTTTTGTCAAAAGAATTATGGCGTCAGCTTTCCGATGATGGCAAAGATTGATGTCAACGGAGCAGAGGCTCATCCCATTTATGCATGGCTCAAAGAGCAAAAGGGCGGATTGCTTACCGATGGTATTAAATGGAATTTCACCAAATTTTTAATCGATAGTAAGGGTCAAGTGATTGATCGTTATGCACCAACGACCAAGCCTGACGCGATAAAAAGCGATATCGAGCAAGCACTAGCTAATAAATAAGTATCAAGTCTGAAAATATTGAGCATTTATAAAAATATAAAATCAATAAAAACATATGCTTGTCATAATAGTGAATAAAATATCTAAAAAAGTGGTAAATACTGTTTGACACGCACATGTAAATCTATATAATACACACCCACAGCAGCAGAGCTTAGTGACAAACTAAAGAGCTCGGTTGATGTTGAATAAATTGCATTGCAATTGTTCGATGGGTGATTAGCTCAGTTGGTAGAGCGTCTGCCTTACACGCAGAATGTCGGCGGTTCGAATCCGTCATCACCCACCACTTATTTAGCGAAGTGGGCCTCTTCATAAAGGTAAAATGCTAAAGAGACCTAAGCAGCGGTAGTTCAGTTGGTTAGAATGCCGGCCTGTCACGCCGGAGGTCGCGGGTTCGAGTCCCGTCCGCTGCGCCATATTTAAAACGAATTTAAACTGTAAAGTTTAAGCAAGTTTCGCCTCAAGTATTAGTTTACTTGAGGTTTTTTTGTGTCTAAATTTTAGTTCAAGCTCTTTAATAATATGGACTTGTCACTTTCTCATTCCAGTAGCAATAGCTAGCTCTTTATTAATGAACCAGATATGAATTTGCATGCAGGCATTGTGTTTTTCTAAATCGCTAACTATCTGCTCGGTGACCAAACAATGACCTTTTCCTCAATGGCATCCTCGCTTGGCAAAATAAGCTTCTCAATAGCATTAACGACAAATCTGCTGGGTCAAGACGTCTTAATCGCCTGTATAGACGATTTAAAGGGTCTCTCTGATGTTATGGGTATTCTATATCCTAAAACACAGATCCAGCAGTGTATGGTGCACACAGTGTATTGCTCAATAAAATTTTTGCCATCGATGAATACTTAGTTTAACAAGTTTGGTTCTACAGTTTCCTCATCATAGCTCAGTTGTTTTTGTTGTTGCATTTGATCGATTTTTTGCTGATTGCGCTTTTTAACTTCACTAATAGCAGCACTCAGTTGATTGTTTATTTTTTCTACTTCAGATTTTTTTTCCTCATAACTCTCATCTCCTCTCATCTCAGTCTTTTGTGTCGGGATATCTATATCCAGTAGACCAGAATCGTTTTCAAAATCTTCTAAATTTTCTCTCTCTATAGTGCGTAAAGGTGTCACTTTCCTAACCTGCTCATTTTCTAAGACTTCATTAATTTTTTGTGCATTTTCATTAGATGCAATACTTGGCTCTATAGGATATGAATTATTATTTTCATTACGTTGTTGAGAGTTACTTCTCTGCTTTTCACTCTCTTGAGGAGTAGGTTTTTCCGAGACAGTGACGTGCTTTCTCTGATTACTATCAATTTTAGGACGTGTTTCAGCTTTATCTAAGGTGAGGGTATAGGCCGATGTTTTAAGTGGGGAATCGCTATTATCTGCGTGAGTCACAGTGATGTGATCCGAACTATTTTTCTTGTTATTAGCAAGGTCATCTAAACTGTGTTTGCTTGAGTTTATATAAAAGATAAAGAATATCGTTAAATGCAGAAATATTGCAAACACTAAGGCTGCTGACCATTTTTCACGAAATTTATTCATTATAAAAAGCTACCTTTCTTTATCAGTAGAACACAGTATTAGTGTGAGCCTAAATTGGTATTGATTATATTATCTAACAGGTTTTTTTCTTATATTAGACCTCTTGCAGCAGTACCGTTTCATTGACCTCCGCTAACGAATTATAAAGGGCTAGCAATGACTTATGTAAGAGATTTATTATAGATTTTTAAATAAAAAAATAGAAATAAATAGAAGTTTTCGTTTTCTATGTTTATCAGTAGCTTTTGTGTGTTATTACTTATAATAATTTACATCATTATGTAATAGTTTATTATGGTTATGGTAGTTAATTATTATTATGGATGGTAATGAAGCTACTACGTTTAATAAAAAATACATGGTTGCATTATGAGTAAATGCGGATATAATAAAATTAATAGTACAGTAATACTTGGTTGATTATTGTGTTCTTTAAAGTCACGTTTTTATTATTAAGGAAGTCCAGCTGATCCTAAAAAAATGGGTCTATATAATGATAGGAGAGATGTTTATATACTGGATATTCCATTGACTGGGATCAGACACTATGGACAGAAGAAACGTATCGTTATCGACTACATTGTTTTTAGAAATTGGACTTGTAGGCTGCCAGACTGTAAAAAGTGATCAGATGTTATCTACTGCTGATGGTAGCCACAATATTAAGCAGGCTACTTGGAAAACAAAAGGCGAGATATTTGATCTGCCCGATAATAGTATTCTGACATCTAAAGAAAGTCGAATCGTTTTTGTTCATGAGTTAAACGACAATGATTCAAATATCATTAATATAGGCATTGGTGCTGATAATGAATTTCAAACCTGTCTACAGGACGGAAGTTATTCAGATATCGTTATTTGTAGCGGTTCTCAACTCATCAATGTAGAAAAATTAAATAAAGACAGTAAGGAAGTTCTTTCTTACTCTAAAAAATATCAATTTATCCCTCAAACAACGAATTATTTAAAAGTTGGTTTATCAATAGCTGGCAATCTTGTTATACAGCAGATACCAGCTAATGAAGCCCTGCTATTATTGAATCAAAGTACTCGTCAAACTCATCAGATTAGTCGCGTTTTATCGGACTGTACAGTAGAAAACCCATCTGCAGCTCTTATACAAGAACCTATCGCGGTTTCTACAATAAAGAATTCAGTGGAAATCACAAGTTCTACACAGTTTAGTGTGCTTGTTGATTTTGATAGTACAGGCATTAAAAATAATCAATCCATAATATCAGATAGTATGGCCAATTTTATTAAATCCTATCCGAAGATGGCAGTTACTTTAGGAGGCCATACAGATAACAAGGGTGCTGAACGCTATAACCTAAAGCTATCTCAGTCTCGTGCAAGCATCGTTAAAGATATTTTAGTAAATCACTATGGTATACAAGCTATACGCCTGAGCAGCGTAGGGTACGGCGAGTCTATGCCCATCGATACCAATAACACTGGACGGGATCGTCAAAATAACCGTCGAGTTGTCGCTAGCTACTTATTAACCAGGACAACCAATCAAGTTAACTCATGATTCTAAATTGATATTTATTTCATTTAGAATTAATTAATCAAGGATGATTTTATGAGCACTATAACTGTCAAAGTAAATACCCAAACTGGAACGGTCGCTGAACATCAAGTCGTTACAAAGGACGGCATACCTACCACAATAAAAGCCACCGATAAAATTAATTATGAGCTTTTTGATAAAGCAACTGTCAGAGCTCCGAACCATATTGTTACTAAACGAATAGATAAAGATCTTCATATTTCTTTTGAAAATGATAGTTCAGACCCTGATCTCATTATTGAAGGGTTCTACGATGATATTGATAGTGCGCTCATTGGCGTTGCTGAAGATGGTAGTTATTATTACTATATTCCTGATACGGGAGAGGTAGCAGACTATGTCACTGAGCTCCAGTTAGGTGAGATACAAGGTCAAGCATTGGGAGGGAATCCACAGGTAGCTCCTTGGTGGGCCGGTGTTGCAGATTCTGAAGCTTTTAATGCATTGCCATGGTTAGCTGTTCTTGCGGGAGTAGGCGTATTAGGGGCAGCTTTGGGTGGTGGTAATAATGATGACGATGATAAACCAGTGGACACCACTGCGCCTGATGCACCAACCAGCATAGTGGTTGGTAATAACGATGGTTTTATCAATGATGCTGAGATTGATGAGAATGGTATGGTTGATGTCGTCGTTGGACTGCCTGCCAATGCTGTCATTGGTGATACCGTCATTGCCAACGGTGTTGAGAAAGTCTTAACGGCAGATGACATCACCGCAAAACAAGTCACCGTAAAAGTACCTGCTCCTGCAGAGGGTGACACGCTTGATGTCACAGTGACTATCAAAGATAAAGCTGGTAATGAATCAGACCCATTGACTGAAACAGTTGGCGTGGTTGACACCACTGCGCCTGATGCGCCAGTCATTGAAATCAACGAAGACGGCACTGAAATCACAGGTACAGGTGAGCCTGGTGCCACGATTGAAGTAGACACTGATAGCGATGGAGAACCTGAATACAGCACAACAGTTGATGAAAATGGCGACTACGTCATTGACACTAGTGCTGACCCATTAGTGAATGGCGAAACCATCACAGCTACGGCAACTGATGAAGCTGGTAATGAAAGTGATCCTGCGACGACTATTGCAACTGATATAGATGATGGCAACGCTGACGCTGACGCTGACGCTGACGCTGACGCTGACGCTGACGCTGACGCTGACGCTGACGCTGACGCTGACGCTGACGCTGACGCTGACGCCGATGCTGACACCGATGCTGACGCCGATGCTGACGCCGATGCTGACGCCGATGCTGACGCCGATGCTGACGCCGATGCTGACGCCGATGCTGACGCCGATGCTGACGCCGATGCTGACGCCGATGCAGATGCCGATGCAGATGCCGATGCAGACGCTGATGCTGATGCTGATGCTGATGCTGATGCTGATGCTGATGCTGATGCAGACGCTGATGCTGATGCTGATGCTGATGCTGATGCTGATGCAGACGCTGATGCTGATGCAGACGCTGATGCTGATGCTGATGCTGATGCTGATGCAGACGCTGATGCTGATGCTGATGCTGATGCTGACGCTGACGCTGACGCTGACGCTGACGCTGACGCTGACGCTGACGCTGATGCTGACGCTGACGCTGACGCTGATGCTGATGCTGATGCTGATGCTGATGCTGATGCCGATGCTGATGCCGATGCCGATGCTGATGCTGATGCCGATGCCGATGCTGACGCCGACGCTGACGCCGATGCCGATGCCGACGCTGATGCTCTAGCAATTGATATCCCAATAGCAGGCGACGACATCGTAAATGCAGCAGAAGCGGACGATGGTTTTACTATCACTGGTACTGGTGTGGCTGGTGATACCATCACCTTGACCAATGCAGCAGGCACAGTGATCGGTACTACCGTAGTGGTTGCTGGAAATATGTGGAGCATTGGCATAGATCAAGCAGACGTTGATCTTATGGGTCAGGGTCCTGAACGTTTAACTGCCACAGCGACTAACCCTGTTAGTAATGTAAGTAGTTTTGTAACTACAGAGATTAGCGTAGATACTATTGCGCCTACCGCCCCAATCGTCGTGATTGGTGATGGTGATGCTACCGTCAATGGTTTTGACTTGGATGCCAATGGTGAGGTGCAAGTAACTGTGAGTCTGCCTATTGATGCCGCCGTGGATGACACCCTCACCATCAATGGGGTTGACGTCACTGTGACCGCTGCGATGTTGACGGACGGTTATGATACGACCGTCCCTGCACCAGCAGAAGGTGAGGTGTTGACCGTGACCGCCACCGTGACCGATCAAGCAGGCAATCGCTCAGCGCCTGTCAGCGTCACTGCCACCGTTGGTGATATTACAGCGCCTACCGCCCCAATCGTCGTGATTGGTGATGGTGATGCTACCGTCAATGGTTTTGACTTGGATGCCAATGGTGAGGTGCAAGTAACTGTGAGTCTGCCTATTGATGCCGCCGTGGATGACACCCTCACCATCAATGGGGTTGACGTCACTGTGACCGCTGCGATGTTGACGGACGGTTATGATACGACCGTCCCTGCACCAGCAGAAGGTGAGGTGTTGACCGTGACCGCCACCGTGACCGATCAAGCAGGCAATCGCTCAGCGCCTGTCAGCGTCACTGCCACCGTTGGTGATATTACAGCGCCTACCGCCCCAATCGTCGTGATTGGTGATGGTGATGCTACCGTCAATGGTTTTGACTTGGATGCCAATGGTGAGGTGCAAGTAACTGTGAGTCTGCCTATTGATGCCGCCGTGGATGACACCCTCACCATCAATGGGGTTGACGTCACTGTGACCGCTGCGATGTTGACGGACGGTTATGATACGACCGTCCCTGCACCAGCAGAAGGTGAGGTGTTGACCGTGACCGCCACCGTGACCGATCAAGCAGGCAATCGCTCAGCGCCTGTCAGCGTCACTGCCACCGTTGGTGATATTACAGCGCCTACCGCCCCAATCGTCGTGATTGGTGATGGTGATGCTACCGTCAATGGTTTTGACTTGGATGCCAATGGTGAGGTGCAAGTAACTGTGAGTCTGCCTATTGATGCCGCCGTGGATGACACCCTCACCATCAATGGGGTTGACGTCACTGTGACCGCTGCGATGTTGACGGACGGTTATGATACGACCGTCCCTGCACCAGCAGAAGGTGAGGTGTTGACCGTGACCGCCACCGTGACCGATCAAGCAGGCAATCGCTCTAGCGCCTGTCAGCGTCACCTGCCACCTTGGTGATATTACTAGCGCCTACCGCCCCAATCGTCGTGATTGGTGATGGTGATGCTACCGTCAATGGTTTTGACTTGGATGCCAATGGTGAGGTGCAAGTAACTGTGAGTCTGCCTATTGATGCCGCCGTGGATGACACCCTCACCATCAATGGGGTTGACGTCACTGTGACCGCTGCGATGTTGACGGACGGTTATGATACGACCGTCCCTGCACCAGCAGAAGGTGAGGTGTTGACCGTGACCCGCACCGTGACCGATCAAGCAGGCAATCGCTCAGCGCCTGTCAGCGTCACTGCCACCGTTGGTGATATTACAGCGCCTACCGCCCCAATCGTCGTGATTGGTGATGGTGATGCTACCGTCAATGGTCTGACCTGCCAAAGGCACACAGGGGGATAGGTTGGCAAGTAACTGTGAGTCTGCCTATTGATGCCGCCGTGGATGACACCCTCACCATCAATGGGGTTGACGTCACTGTGACCGCTGCGATGTTAACGGACGGTTATGATACGACCGTCCCTGCACCAGCAGAAGGTGAGGTGTTGACCGTGACCGCCACCGTGACCGATCAAGCAGGCAATCGCTCAGCGCCTGTCAGCGTCACTGCCACCGTTGGTGATATTACAGCGCCTACCGCCCCAATCGTCGTGATTGGTGATGGTGATGCTACCGTCAATGGTTTTGACTTGGATGCCAATGGTGAGGTGCAAGTAACTGTGA
>NZ_AHVZ01000016.1:0-44113 GCF_000247495.1 Psychrobacter sp. PAMC 21119
ATCAAGTGCAAATAGTGACCCGCTATTTAACTCGTCGCCCTAAGAATAGTGCCAGTATCGAGCTTAGACGACTTACTTTAGAAATAAAACAGCTTGATAAAGATGCGTTTGTAAAGCGCTTAGATCACTGGTATTTGACTCATGAAGCCTATCTTAATGAGCGTAGTACCAATGAGGATACCGGCAGAACGTGGTACACCCACAAGCGTCTTAGAAGTGCTTATCGTAGTTTAAGAACCAATAGCGATTGGTTATTTACTTATCAAGAATATGGGCATTTAGACCTACCAAATACTACTAATTCTCTCGAAGGGTTATTCAGTGAGCTCAAGCGACAATTACACAGTCATCATGGGCTAAATGAGTATCGTAAGTTACGGTTTATTAAAGACTTTTTAGAGTCAAAGACACTCAAATAGCATGAATTATGTCCATTAGCGACTACCTTCTAATTTCTAGCATGAATTTTGTCCATTACACCGAAAAACGCTATCGATTACGATTTGTCACGAATCAACTTATAGTTTAAAAATTCAGTGATACCAAGGGTACCAAGCTCGCGACCAAATCCAGAGCGTTTAACGCCGCCGAATGGGGTATTGGCCTCACTACCAGAAGGCGCGTTGATAGTCACCATACCGACATCTAATTGCTCAGCAATCTCTGCTGCCAATGCTG
Source organism: Psychrobacter sp. PAMC 21119 (assembly GCF_000247495.1). Classification (NCBI taxonomy): domain Bacteria; kingdom Pseudomonadati; phylum Pseudomonadota; class Gammaproteobacteria; order Moraxellales; family Moraxellaceae; genus Psychrobacter; species Psychrobacter sp. PAMC 21119. The sequence continues at coordinate 679 of NZ_AHVZ01000016.1, forward strand.
CGTCTTGAGTTTGAATTGAAGCACCTAGACCAAATGGTACATCATTGGCAATTTTGATAGCATGCGCAATGTCATTCGCTTTGTAGATAACGGCGACAGGACCGAATAGCTCCTGACGATAGACATCCATTGAGTCATCAACATCTGCCAATACCGCAGGGGCAAACCAAGCACCTGGCTTGTCTTTAATGATGCCACCCTCGACTAATACCGTTGCCCCGGCTTTGACAGCACTGTCTAACTGCTCTTGCAAATTATTTGCTGCCGCCTTCGAAGACATCGGGCCAATGAAAGTATCTTCATTTTGTGGATCAGCTAGAGTCATGCCACGTACGGCATCTGTAAAGCCTTTAACAAACTGGTCGTACACGCTTTCGACGATGATTAAGCGCTTGGCAGCATTACAAGCCTGTCCAGTGTTACCAAAACGACCTACGATTGCACCTTGTACGGCCTGCTCGATGTCAGCATCCGCCGCAACGATAAAGGCATCGGAGCCACCAAGCTCTAAAACGACCTTTTTGAGGGCGCCACCAGCTACTTTTGCAACTGCTTGTCCTGCACGTTCAGAACCTGTCAACGAGACGCCTTGCACTCTGGTGTCTTCAATAATAGTCGCTGCTTGATCGTTGGTAGCGAAGACATTGTTATACACGCCACTAGGTAGGCCGGCGTCTTTTAGAATATCAACGATAACTTCTGCGGTGTTAGGGCACTGCGGCGCATGTTTTAAGATAATGGTGTTACCTGCCATCACGTTTGGTGCCACAAAACGAGCTACCTGATAATGCGGGTAGTTCCATGGCATGATGCCAAGTAAAACGCCAACTGGGAGCTTTTCTACTGAAGCTGAACCGTCTGCAACATCAATCGTATTTGGTGCTAATAGTTGCTCACCGTTATCTGCATAATAGCGATAAATTTGAGCAACCAGTTGGAGCTCACCCTTTGCTTGTGCGAGAGGCTTGCCCATTTCGTTGGCAACGATACGTGCTAGCTCATCTTGGCGCTCAATATAGATGTCAGCTATTTTATTCAATAGTGCACTACGTTCGCCAAGCGAGGTCTTTTGCCAGTCTTGATAAGCATTATTTGCTTGTTCAATAGCGTTTTGGATATCTTGTTCAGTGGCGGTAGGGTAAGTGGCTTCTACTTCACCAGTGGCTGGGTTATTAACTTGATAATCGCTCATAGTTATGTCCTTTTTTAAAATATTATTGGGTTCAAAATCCATTTGGGTCTATATTTTTATGCGGGTGCTTTTAGTTAATGCTTTTAGTTGCTACTTTTAATTAATGGTTTTGGTTGCTGCTGCGTAATGCAATGAATATTGCCGCCACCAAAAACAATCTCTTTCGTTCGTACTCCCACTACCTGATGTTGAGGAAAGACTTTTTCAAGCTGCTCGATGGCGAGTGCATCATTTATATCATCATATTGCGGTACGATGACAGCGTCATTACAAATTAAAAAGTTGGCATATGAAGCGATACAAATATCACCAGTATGACGCGCCTTGGCATCATCAGATTGTTCAATATCATAATGTTCAGGCAAGGTGACAGAGTTTTTGGTACAGCACAGCTTATGGACTTTTAGTTGTCTGCCTTTTGCATCAGTCATATTTGAGAGCTGCTCATAGGCCTTTTGCGTTGCCTCATAAAACGGATGCTTAGGGTCGTCAGTAAACAAGCAAACCACTTCACCAGGGCGCGCAAAGCAAGCGATATCGTCAATGTGACCTGTAGTCTCATCAGGATCAATACCATCATCAATCCACAGCACTTTTTGTATATTAAGATAAGCTTTTAGCTTGGCTTCAATTTGAGCTTCGGTTAGGTGCGGGTTACGCCCTGGGCTTAGCAGACACATGCGCGTAGTCAGAACGGTGCCTTCACCATCGACGTGAAATGCGCCGCCTTCCATGACAAAGTCATCCGTTCGATAGCGTTTGATATCTAGATGGTCACATAAGCGTTCAGCCAGCTTATCATCGTCATCCCACGGCGAGTATAGTCCATCATAGTCGCCGCCCCATGCATTGAATGTCCAATCACAAGCGCGTAGCTCACCTGCTTCATTGATTAAAAATGTCGGGACAGTATCACGCGCCCAAGCATCATTGCTGGGCATGGATATGACGTCGATATCAGCAGGTAGACTATCGCGGCATGATTGATAATCATCAGGATTGACCAGTATGCCAACTTCACAAAATCTGTTAATTGCCAGTGCAACATCAGCATAAGATTTCTGAGCAGGAGCGGCTTGTTGTCGCCAGTTATCAGCACGGTAAGGCCATACCATCCATGTTTTTTCTATCGGCTCAAATTCTGCTGGCATGTAAAAGCCGTCTTGTTGTGGTGTTGAGCCAGTGATTAATCGGTTCGGTAATAATGACATATAGAGCACCTTATTTGACGATAGCGCGAGTGAGCTTGCTTGTTAACAAACCTTATCCATGAGTCAACAACGTGCCATACATCGATGGACGACGATCACGAAAAACGCCCCATTGCTGACGTTTGATAGCCAGTTGATCTAAGTCAAAAGTCGTACTAAGTATCTCTTCTTTATCTTTAGATGCTTCTTGTATAATCTCGCCACGACCGTCGGTAATAAATGAGCTACCGTAGAATGCCATGACGCTATCGTTTCCGTTATCGTTTCCGTTTTGAGTAATCGTCTCAGTGCCAATACGATTGGCTGCTACCACTGGCATAAGGTTAGCGGCAGCATGACCTTGCATACAGCGCTGCCAATGTCCTTTTGAGTCGATGTCCAATGTTGGCTCATCACCAATCGCAGTCGGATAAAACAGTATTTCTGCACCCATCAATGCCATGCTACGAGCGCATTCAGGGAACCATTGGTCCCAGCAAATACCGACACCAATTTTGGCATACTTGGTTTGCCAAACCTTAAATCCTGTGTCGCCGGGGGTGAAGTAGAATTTTTCGGCATAAGGAATGCCATCTGGTATATGCGTTTTACGATAAGTGCCAAGTATCTCGCCATCGGCATCGATCACGGTCACGCTATTAAAAAAGGTATTGCCTGATTTTTCATAGAAGCTAATCGGTAGTACCACTTGCAGCTCTTTAGCCAACTGTTTGAAGTGATTGATGGCCGCATTATCCGCAACTGAAGTCGCAAGCTTAAAATAATCAAAATCATGAACTTGGCAGAAGTAGGGCGTCTCAAATAACTCTTGTAGCAAGATGATATTGGCACCCGCTTTAGCAGCTTTAGTGACCAAATCAGTTGCAGTGGCAATATTTTGTTGTATATCCCAACCACATGCCATTTGAGTCGTAGCAACGGTAACATTTCGCATGATCTAAATCCTTATCGTATTTATTAGTGAGTACCATATAAAAGGCTTGTTTTGACTGATTAACGAACCATCTCTCATTACCCGCTAATCAATGATTAAAATAATAGCGTTAAGTTTGGCTTAAGCCATCATATAACCCAAGCCTAAGAAGGTGACGACGGATAAGCCCGCACCGAGCATGGCATAGGGGAACTGGGTAAAAGCGTGCTGCATGGGGGAGCAGCCAGCACCTTGCGCGGCAAGTAGTGATGAATCACTAAAGAAACAAGCATGACTACCAAATGAAGAAGCAGATAACAATGCGCCAATCATAAGGGGGGTGCTAACGCCTAGAGCGAGCGATATTGGAAAGACAATGGGCATAGCAAGGACATACAAACCCCAGCTTGATGACGTGGCAAAAGTTAAGAAAGCCATGACGGCAAAGATGACGGCAGGGAAAATAATAATGGTCATATAAGGCGTGATAGCCTCAATCACATATGAGGTCATACCAAGCTCATCATTGATGGCTTTTAAGAAAAAACCACCGATGACGGTTGAGAGTGGATAGAGCATGACTTTAAAGCCTTTAAAGATGGCTTCAACTTGCGTCTCAAAACTTAAAATGCCTTGCATCCAATAGACAACGACGGTCACAAAACAGGTCAGTAATGCACCGCGTAATAGATCGACTTCGAAGTAGACCGTAGAGACAATCAGTAAGATCATTGGGAAAGCAAAGTTTGCGATATTGGCTTTGAACGATAGCTTACGTTTGGCTTGGACGTTTGAGATCAGTTGCTCTTCGACAAAGGCTTCCGGAACAGGATTACCGGCTTTGGCACGTGCCTCGGCTTTTTTCATCGGACCCCAGTCACCCAAAATGCCATACGCCACCAAGAATACAATCAAAAGTGCAAACCAAGCATATGCCATATAAGGAATCGCGCTGATATAAAGCCCGATACCTTCACCATCGCCAGCCACGCCGTTTTCTTCTAAAAGACCTGCAAAGTAGACTGCCCAAGTAGAAATAGGCACGATAATACACATCGGTGCGGCGGTTGAATCGACGATATAAGCAAGCTTCTCACGAGAAACGTTGTAGACGTCAGTGAGTTTTTTGACGGAGGTAGATACTGCTAAGCAATTCAAATAGTCATCGATAAAAACCACGACGCCCAAAGCAAAGGTAGCCAATAATGACTGACGGCGCGACTTAATAATTTTTTGTAGCCATTCACTAAAGCCATCTAGACACCCACTAATCTCCAGCAGTTGAATAAGACCACCCATCAGACCACAGACGAGAACAATCCAAATAATGGTCTCATTACCCAGCACCATCGACATGTTGTCTGCAAAGGGGGAAACCAAGTCAAAGGGGTTAAGCATCACAAGGCCAGCGACACAGCCTGCGATCATGGATTCAAATGGTCGCCTAGAGACAATAGCAGTGACTAATACCAATAGTGTTGGTAGTAAAGATAAGGCACCCCAAGATTGGTCTGGGGCACGGCTGGTAGATAGCCAAGCAAAAGCCAGATAGATAACGACGGCTACTATGACGGTGAGAAATACTCGCTTATTATGATACTGTCCTTCGACAGCATCATTGAGCTTCATGTTCATATTTACGCTCCCTGTAAAACCTCATTGTTTTTTTAAACAAGCTCTATTCTATGGTTGACGCGCGATAGACAGTAGGGAATCAACTTTCTATCGCGCCCCATCACAGCAATCCGTTGCTATGATAGATCACTGTAACGACAGCTTTAAAAATAAAAACACTTTGTTCAATGTTTATCATTCAAGGCTTTCATGCGTTTACATGCCAGTGGTATCTTTTAGCGCATACCACCATGAGCCCATGACCGAGTAAGGGACTCGCAGCGCTCGACCACCTGGGAACGGAATCCAAGGAATTTGTGCAAAAGCATCAAACTCTTTGGTTTTACCATTGATGGCATCGGCTAATATTTGTCCAAATAGATGCGAGCCTGTCACGCCATGACCACTATAACCATGGGCGAAATATACTCGCTCATGTAGTTTGCCCATTTGTGGTACGCGGGAAAAAGACAACGCAAAGTTCCCACTCCACGCATAGTCGATTTTGACATCACGTAACTCTGGGAAAATCTTAGTCATGTTTGGTCTGATTTTAGCTGTGATGTCGGCGGGGTCTTGACCACCGTAGACTGTACCACCGCCAAATAACATGCGCTTATCTGCTGAGAGGCGATAGTAATCAAGAATATATCGAACATCTTCGACACAAACATCGGTTGGGAGGAGCTGATCAGCTAAATCACCCAGCGGCTCGGTGGCGATAATCTGAGTCGATACAGGCATGACACGGTCAGTCAGTTTAGGGATGACTTTATTGAGATAGGCATTGCCGCATAGCACCGCTTGCTTACAAGTGACGGTGCCAAACTCGGTGATGACTTTGATCACATCGTCCGCATACTCAATATCCACCACTAAGGTGTTCTCATAAATCGTGCCGCCATTTTGTTCGATAGCTGCCGCTTCACCCAATGCAAGGTTTAGTGGATGAAAGTGTCCACCCGAATGGTCGATTACGCCGCCTACATAAGCATCTGATTTTATATGCTCTTGGATACCATTTTTGTCTAGCATTTCTCGGTCATGCATACCATGGCTTTCCCACAGAGCATGCGTCTCTTGCAAGTCTTTTAGCTGACCGTTATTCAATGCTGCAAAGATATTCTTTTCTTTCAGGTCGCAGCTGATATCGTAATCGCTGATGAAACGACGAATGATTTTGCCACCACGGGTCACGAGCTGACCGACGAAATCTGCGTTTTCTTTACCGTAAGATTTTTTGATCTTTTGCAGGCTAGCATTTAGACCATTGACGATCTGCCCGCCATTGCGACCTGATGCGCCCCAACCAATTTGCGCACCTTCAAGGACGACGACTTCGTGGTCGGTTTCAATGAGATGCAGGGCAGTGGATAGGCCACTGTAGCCGCCACCCACCACACAGATTTCTACTTGAATATCATTTTTTAGCGTCGGTCTATCGGGCTTTGGATTACGACTGGCCGCATAATAGCTATCAGGATATTGTCCTTTGTCTGAATAATGCGGGATGTTGCGTGTGTTATTAGAAGGTGGGTTTTGGTTCGTTGCCATTTTGCTATTTGGGTTGCTACTTGGGTTGCTATTCGAGCTGCTATTTGACATATCAAACATCCTGTAAATAGGTGAGGTATTCAAGGTTGGTCACTTGCTGAGCAAAGCGTTTGGCTTCTTGCTTTTTGACCGCGATCAACAGCTCAATCATCTCGCTTGGGAACAGCGAATCAATGATATCACTGCTTTCAAACTGACGGATGGCTGAGAGCCAGTCTAGTGGCAAGGTCTTAAGTTCTGCTGCGTCGTAAGTAATGCTATTAATGGGTTCAGGCGCTTCCAGCTTGTTTTCGATGCCATACAGCATGCCTGCCAGTACCGCGCTACAGACCAAATAAGGATTGGCATCTGCCCCAGAGACACGGTGCTCGATACGGCGCGCTTTTGAGTCACCGCCAGGGATACGCACGGCTGCGGTGCGGTTTTCATAACCCCACGACACATTGTTTGGCGCTAGCGTACCCGGGGTAAAGCGGCGATAAGAATTCACATGTGGGGCAAATAATAGAGTGCAATCTGACATGGTCTTTAGCAGACCAGCGACCGCGTGACGCAACATATCTGAGCCTTCCTCTGATCCATCATCGAAGACGTTGTTGCCATCTTTGTCTAATAAGCTGCAATGCACATGAAAGCCATTACCAGATTGTAGACCAAAAGGTTTCGCCATGAATGTCGCGGTGAGCTTGTGACGAGCTGCCACGGCTTTGACCACTTGTTTAAATAAAATCGCATCGTCAGCGGCTTTTAATGGGTCGTCCACATGTAATAAATTGATTTCAAATTGACCACAACCATTTTCGGCCAGTGCTGCATCAGCAGGAATATCGAGTTTATTACATTGCTCATAGACTTCATCTAAGAATTCATCAAATTGCAGTAAGTCATTGATACTTAAAATAGAGGTTTTATTCAGTCTTAATCCACTTTTGGGGCGAATGGGGGGCTTAGGTGTCTCTCCCTCGGTATAGTCAACCAAATAAAACTCTAGCTCGGTTGCCATCACTGGCGTCAGTCCCAATGCTTTGAATTTTTTGCTGATATAGTCCAAAACATGGCGGGCATCACCGTAATAAGGCTCATTATCCTCGGTATACAGCCAAATAGGTAGCAGCGATGATGGTGCACTGGTATTGAGAAGGGGATAGGCAGCACGGCCAGTTGGACGGGCAATGGCATCGATATCGCCATTACATTGGGAAGACTCGATAACATCCGCGCCCCATATGTCGACACCCAAGATTGACAGAGGTAATCGGATTGCCCCGTTTTCTGCTTTTTCCATTTGATCAAAAGGGATGCGCTTACCACGAAGCAAGCCATTGATATCACCTGCTGCAACATAGACGTATTCTGTGTTGTGTGCAGATTTGACCATTCCATTGGTTGTCATCATGTCTATTCTTCCTATGAATTTTTAGAATTGCTGGGTTTGTTGCTGCTACATCTTTGCTATTAGGTCTGAATGCGCTGTTAGTGACATTTATAACGAATACTTAATAAATAAGCGTTTGATAAATGGTCAACTGAATATGATACGTTTTCACCAAAGCCGACATTTTTTATCAATGGTATTAGCCACTTAGAGATAATTTTTTTAATAGTATTATTAAAACTAAAAGTTAATCTCTGTTTGGTAATATCGGTAATGACTTCCAATATATGGATGAAAACTATAGTTGTCAATTTTTATTTAAAATTATCTTAAAATAACCCAAAAAGGCCTTTTTAATACTAATATCGATATTAATGAAGTTTATAGTTTACATTTTGTGAGTCATTATGTTAAATTTTAGCTAAATAAGGGATATAAATAATATGGATGGATTAAGTCTATTCATTATAACTAAGGAAGATAATATGAAAAATTCCAGACCTATTATTGCTATTGTGTCCTGTCATAAGATGGTTGATGGACAGCCAGCACAGGCGGTATATCAAAAATACATCGATGCAGTAAACTTCTACGGTGGCAATCCCATACTGCTACCAAATACGGCTGCCGATAGCGAAAACTTTGATGCGTTGCTCGCAATGGTAGACGGGATTTTATTGACGGGCAGTTATAGCAATGTCGCGCCAACTCGTTATGGCGCGACGCACGTCGAGGCAAAACAAGACTTAGGCCGTGATGAGCTGAGTTTCAAATTGTTGGCTTATGCAGATGAAAGAAACATGCCTCTGTTGGCAGTTTGCCGAGGTTTGCAAGAGATGAATGTTCATTTTAATGGCACGCTACATCCTGACTGGCGTGAAGTCGATGGGTTTTATGAGCCACATTTAGAAGACAACACCCAACCGCTTGAGGTGCAATATCAGCCAGTACATGATGTCATCATTCATCCTGAGGGGAGACTGGCTGCATTTGGTAAAAAATGGCACGTCAATTCATTACACAAACAAGCAATCAATAAAGTAGGCGCGCGTTTATTGGTTGAGGCGTCAGCGCCTGATGGCTTGGTTGAAGCGATCAGCTTATTGCAACATCCATTTATGATTGGTGTACAATGGCATCCTGAGTTAAATTATGTGCAAGATAACTTGTCCAAATTTCTATTCACGGAATTTATTCACCATGCCAGAGAACCACAAACTGAATAGCACGACTAAAAGTAAGGCAGAAACTGCCGTCACTGATATTGATAATATTGAGAACGATGTTAATAGTATCGATGACAAAGATATAGTTGATATCGAGATAGATGATATCGATGATGAACTGATGGATTCTGACACGGCGTCATCTTCTGAAGCAGATGAGTCATTGAAGGAAGACATTGGCAAAAAGATTAACCAGCTGCGTCTAGCGAAAGGTTACTCGCAACGTAAATTGGCCAAAATGTCTGGATTGACGAACACATCTATCAGCTCTATCGAGCGCAATAAGGTCAGTCCAGCGGTCAATACTCTAAAGGCTATCTTGACAGTACTAGGTTCTGATCTGACCACATTTTTTAGCGACGAGTGGAAGGAGCCTAGGGCTAGAGTCATTGTGACGCCAAAGGATTTATTAGAGCTTAATGAACCCAATAGCAGAGTGTCGTTAAAACAAGTATATAACTGCAGTACGACAAGAAACCTAGGATTTTTGATTGAGACCTATCAACCCAACAGCTCAACCGAAGAAAAAATTGCTCACGAAGGGGAGGAGATTGGTACGGTTATCGAAGGTAAGATTATTATCCGTATCGAAGAAAGCACTTATTTGTTAAATCAGGGCGACAGCTACGTGATTGATACCACTCAGCCGCATACCTTTATCAATCCCACCGATAGCGTGACTCGCATTGTCAGCGCACATACACCAACGACGTATTAAACCCATGCTATAGTCAGAGAACGGCTAAACGGCTACGGCGTTACCCTCCTTAGATGTACTAATTGTACAATCTGCAGTCGGCTGCCTTGTACCCGCTTTAGACTTCTTTGACTAGGGCGTGTTGAACATTCAACTATTAGGGCTGCTGATTGCTAAAATTGCACCAAACATTTTATCAAATCAGGCGTAAACTGACGATAATGTTGAGCTTGGTTCAGAGCAGATTGGTTTTGATAAGGCTACTTCTATTTTTGAAGTGGCCTTTTTTTAATTAAAATGTACTGTCAAAAAGTGCATATCCATTTTTACACGTATTGAATGATACATGGCGTCTATGGCTCTTGATGGTCTTCGGCTATCTCTGCTGTATCCACTATTTTAGACGCTTCTTTACTCAGTTTGACTGTTGCATTTTTATTGATGGGTTCGACGTTTTTGACGGCGACACTAAGAATAGGCTTAGCAGGTTTTTTGAGACTTTTTTTGATTCGTCGTACTGCGATAGCATCGGCTTTCGCTTGTTCTTCTGCAAGTGAATCATCATACAGACCTTGATATACCGCCAGCGTTTCTTCGATCATCTCGCGCATGGTAAATTTGTTGGTCATCTCTGGACGCGTTACACTTTCTAGCTGGTTCCTAACGGCTTTGCATAGGGCATTGGCATTGTATTTTTTTACCAAGCCTTGCGGGTAGAGCGGCTGTAGAATTTCACTAAATGCTGCCTGATCCCAGCCAATAACGGGCGTGCCTAAGTGGATGGCTTGTAGGGCATTAATACCAATAGATTCAGGCTCATTTGCAAGCGCCATGACGATGTTGGCCGCCGATAGCCATTCCCGCATATCATTACGCTTACTACCCACATAGGTAATGCGCTCAGCCAGCTCCAACGTATTGCTACGTTGGCGAAAATCTTCATGCGCGACATCACCATCTCTAAAATCATCGTCCATAATGATGGCATGAATATTAGGAAACTGTTCCTGCAGATTGCCCAATATATCGATGAGCCATTCTTGACCGTACTCGTTACCAATCACTGTCGGAAACACCAGCCACTTTTTATGCTCAAGCTCAGGATATTCAGCGAAAGTGTGCCGTAGCCAATAGACAGATGGATTGTGCCGATAAGGATAGCGACGGGTGTCGATACCGCGGTAGATGCGCTTAATAATCGTAGGATCGACATCTTCGCGGCGCAGTCCCTTTTTTAGATAGTTGGTGACACTATCAGACACCGTAATAATCGTGTCGACATCGAGCAACGCTTGTGAGTATTTATTAATAGGATAAAAACCATACATGGTCGATACCAACTTTGGCAAACGCCTGACTCGTGCGCGGCGCAGTGCCAAATGTAATATCCATGCCGGTGTACGCGAATGTACATGAATCACATCAGGTTCGTACTTTTCAATCAGATGTCGAAGCGATGAGACTTGCAGCAACGACAGCCAAGATTTTTTATTCATGTGTAACTGATGGTATATATTGCCATCACGTTTGAGACGCCTAACCAAATCATTGTCTTCATCAGCACTTGAGACAATGATAGACGTGTGCTCATTTTTGACCAATGCACGCCCAAGATGAAAAATGCCGCGCTCGGATTCATCATGCTTCAAAGACGACAGTAAGCGCATAACTTTCATAATAGCGTGGGTCACCGGTTAGTAATATCAATTTGCTATTGTCAGTTAAAAGCGCTAAAAACTCAACCATCAAGATAAAAAGATGATGACAGACAGCTGGTTTTTAAAATATATAAGTATAAATGCTGGGATTAAAAGCCTATAAGAGCCGTTAGCGTCGTTTTTGCAAGTGCTCAGCATTGGGCAGTACTTGCTTTTCGCTTAGGTATTTCCAATAGCGCTGCGGTAGATACTGTTTATGCAACTTAGGGTTTTTGCGCTCTTTGATATTGACGTTGGTAAAGTAACCTTGCCAAAATCTTTGATAACGCTGCTCATCAGGACTATGGATGCTGGCAGGATTGCGTAGTACCGCGTCATCAAGGTCAGTGATCGTTTGCAGGGTAGCGGGGCGTTTGGGCGTACTATTACTTTTATCATAATAGATGCCATAGTTACGAGTCAGATCGTAAATAGCCCAGTGTTGGTCTTGATAACGCTGACGAAAATGCTCTCCGATTAAGGGCAACACATTAAAGTCAGGCTCAACGCGGGCAAAATAAATATCATCGGTCGTATGCTCAAAACGCACAAACGCTTCCATGCGATGCTTCTCACGACCGACAGATTTGACGGTTTGTACTAACTCCAAAACACTCAGGTTACCGAGGTCTTCCATAATATGGCGGCTAGGATAGTCAATAGCGTATTTAATAACCTGAAACAATGTCGTACCGATATTGTCTTTTTCTGATAAAAATCCCCACAGAATATTTCGCATACCTGAACGCCCCAATAGCTTATGTAGCTTGGTTAATACGCGTTCAGCATGGTCTTCATCTGTAGCAACACTGCTCGCTTCAGAGATCAATGAGGGCACATAAGAATCTTGAGCAATTAACTGTAGGGATTTATCTTCTTGTAACCGATTGGCATAGACATAAAAAACGGCACTGAGCCAACCCTCAAAACTTGGCTCATAAAGTACAATACTTGGCGTTAAGTGACCGACAATATAGTCATGACTTTGCATCAGTTTTGACATTTATGTTCCTATTTAGAATAGTGGCAATCAAAACCGTACTCATTAAAACAGCGCCAACTGACCACTGCGTTGATCTTTATACTTAGTTTGAGTTTGTGCCAGTACATATTGACGGAAATTATCGCGGGTTAAGTGGGCGAGGTGTTCATTTTTACCAGTAGTGGCAATAAAGTATTTGGCGCGGTTGACCGCTGCGCCCATCTTTTTTAAATGATAAAGCGTTAACTGATTAAACTTGCGTGCTTTCACTATTTTTTTAGCCGTCTTAGTACCAATACCTGGGATGCGCACAATCATCTCATAAGTCGCGGTTTGAATATTAACCGGAAAATGCTCACGATGGCGGATTGCCCAAGCCAATTTTGGGTCACAATCTAAATCCAAAAATGGTGAGTCTGGTTCGACAATTTCGTGCGCGCCAAAACCATAAAAACGCATCAGCCAATCGGCTTGATAGAGACGATTCTCTCGCACCATCGGTACTGGCGTTCCAATCGCTGGCAAGCGACTGTCAGATAACATCGGCACATAGCCGGAATAGTAAACACGCTTGAGATCATATTGCTTATAAAAATGACTCGATAGCTGAATCACCTGCAAATCGGTTTCATTACTGGCACCAACGATCATTTGACTGGTTTGACCTGCTGGTACAAATTTCGGTGCTTTTTTATGCGTTTTACGGCTCTCGCGGATGGTAATAATTTCTTCTTTGACCGTCTCCATCGGTGCTTTTAATTCATCATGCGACTTCTCTGGAGCGAGTAAAGCTAAGCCCGATTTGGTCGGAATTTCGATATTAACGCTTAAGCGATCGGCATAAAGCCCTGCTTCTAACAGCAGCTCTTTTGACGCGCCCGGAATAGTCTTTAGATGGATATAGCCATTAAAACGCTCACGAGTACGTAATATCTTGGCGACCTCGACCAAGCGCTCCATCGTATAATCGCCACTTTTAAAGATACCTGAGCTGAGAAACAACCCTTCGATATAATTACGGCGATAAAACTGCATGGTCAAATCGACGACTTCTTCAACGCTAAAAGCAGCGCGTGGGGTGTCATTACTTTTGCGCGAGGTGCAATAAGCGCAGTCGTAAATGCAATGATTGGTCAGCAGAATTTTGAGTAAACTAATGCAGCGCCCATCTTCGGTATAGCTATGGCAAATACCAGTTGCTGAGGCGTCACCGAGGCCACCGCCTTGGTTTTTACGTGTACCAGCAGAGGAGGAACAAGAAACGTCATACTTAGCAGCGTCCGCTAAGATGTTTAGTTTGCCCTGTAGTCGTTCATAATTGATGGTTGCCATAAGCGATATTTACCAATTCATTTATAGGTTGTTATTTTAACAAATTGGTTTGCAAGTCACTGTAATTATTAGAGAATTTGGCAAACAATGCGACAGATAGTGTCGTACTGTGAATATATAAGATGGTAAACATTGGCTTCGCATTTATTCAGAAGCTAAGCTTTGTAGCTTCATCCATAAGCCACTTTTTCAGTAGCCATTCTAACCTTGAGTCTATAAACTCGTAAAAATAATATTTTAAAGAAAATCCTATGCTTAAAAAATTTAAAGAAAAATCAGCATCTCAAAAGTTTGATACGTTTCTAAATGTCTCGTTTGTATCTTTCTTCATTGTACTCAATTTTTTGGAATGGCAAGGTAGAGGTTTTCCGCAAGAGTCGGAGCTGCAATATACTGAGGGTCTCGTCACTGATACGGGATTTAGTATAGCCTTACAATCTATCGAAAATCCCAAGAAAGTAACGCTTTATGGCTGTAGCTATAATGTATTTGGGTTTATTAACTCTGGGTCATGTATGGGTCCTACATACCTTGAACCTAGGCTTGGTAAGTACGCAAGAGTTGGTTGGTACCATCAGCCCAATTTTTTAGGCGCATCGAATAAGTTACCGCAATTAGTAAGTTTAGACATTGAGGGAGCAGAGGAGGATCTCCAGATAACTTATAAAGACACCAAAAGTTTGATTTTCGATCAAAACATGATAGGAGTGCTTACTACTTCAATCTTCGGTTTTGGTTTTATTTTGTTTATGACAAAACTTAATAATCTAATCAATCGCCCTATTCTATATAAAGAAAAATGATATTTTCTAAAAGCTCAGCTATTTCTGCCACTGCATCAAGCAGTTACATCTTAAGCTTAAAATAGTGTTTTACCATATCCATGAGCAAGCCGCTGGCACAAAAAAAGGTCTTGTAGACTAGATGACTAGTCCACAAGACCTTTTATAAAATTTAGAATTTATTAAGTTCTATTACTGTATTTACTGAACCTTCGCACGTATAACGACAGTTTGGGCTGCATTAGAACCAAGGTTGACTAAGTTCCATTTAAGTCCAGAGTAGTTTTCTTTGATAACGACAGTATTGCCCACTTGTTGAATGGTTTGATAGCTGTCGCCACCCGTTGTCGCAAGCGTTGGTAGTGGGCTGTTTAATGACACCAGCTGCACGCCATTTGGTAATGATACCATCGCATTGATGTCATTGACTGGCTGCGCGGTGGTGTTGGTGTAAGTAGTGTGGTATTCGATGACGTCACCGGGGGCGATATGATTGGCAGGCACAGCCATTTCACGACCGTCTTTATTCTTTAATATCTTCATGACTTTGGTTTGTGCATTAACGACATCTGGTGTACTAAACGTTGGTGTCAGCTGTAAAGTATCTAAAGTAGTCGTTGTTATTCGATTGCTTACCGGTTGATTGGTGATGACTGTCGTCGCTGGTGCATTAAGAACAGGCAATTGAGTAGCAGTTGCGACAGGTAATACTTGGGTCACGGTACTGATGGGCGTAGTGATAACGTCGACATTGGAGACGGTATTGGTCGCTCGATTGGTCACAGGTACGCTAGTGACGGTTGTGCTGCCCTGAGTAACAATTGTATTGCTTATACCATTACTAACACCTTGGCGAACCACATAGCGTGGTACAGTCGTTACTTGAGTCACCGCATAAGGCATGCCATCCTGCATCGTGATACCGTTCGGTGTCGCAGTGATAGTGGCTGTTTTGCCATCAGAGTATTGCTCGACCACAGTGGTGCTACCGCTAGCAGATGCGTTAATAGTCAATTCAGGTGCGGCATGCGCTGAAGATGCAGCAAGTACTATGCCTGCTAATAGTGCCGATACAGTAGGGGTTATTGCTGTTGGTGTACAAAATTTCATGGTCATAATAGACTCCTCAAAAATAACAGTAAGTATAGTCACTTCACTATAAAAGTATTACTGCGTTAACCTCGCTCGAAGCATTAAATATACCTCTACACTCGGTTGCCTTGTACTACTTTTAAATTGAATCAACTACAAGACAACAATAAATCACATCTAAATAAAAAACCCCCGTTAAATGACACCATAAAGTATGCCAAATAACGAGGGTATCAGTACTGACGATAGTCAATATTAACTATCAATCCATCATTATTTTTAGAAAAAGTGCAGCAAAAATGCACCACACTGCAAACTTAAACAATTATGCGCTAAAACGAATAGACTAGAAAAGTGGCATTGTGTAACCGGCATTGTATGAGTCGTATCGTTTTTGGCGAGTCGATGGATCTATTCAGTTGGTGATTATTTTAATAATTATTTCAGTGGTTATCTCAGTCGTTATAAAAAGGGCTGCTGTCTAAAAGTGACGGTTAATAAAAGTAGCGATAGACTTTTATTATCACGACTGCTATTAGTCGTAGATAACTTTCATCAATTCGTACTCGACCACACCTTTAGGCGTTTCGATACGCACTTCATCGCCTTCAAACTTACCGATCAGACCACGAGCAATCGGTGAGTTGACCGAAATCTTGCCCGCTTTAAAGTCGGCTTCATCATCACCAACGATTTTGTATTGTTTTTCTTCTTCGGTGTCCATGTTTTCAATCACCACGGTCACACCGAACACCACACGACCTTCTTTCGTTAAAGTCGCTGGGTCGATGACTTGAGCACCGCCAAGCTTGGCTTCGATATCACGAATGCGGGCTTCACAGAATCCTTGCTGCTCGCGAGCGGCGTGATATTCAGCATTTTCTTTGAGATCGCCGTGTTCGCGTGCTTCAGCAATCGATGCTGTGATGCGTGGACGGTCGATGCTTTTTAACTGTTTCAATTCGGCTTCTAAAGCCGCGTGTCCTTGCGGAGTCATGGGATAACGTTGCATGTTTTTTCCTTAAACCAATAACACCACACCACCTCCTACTCCTAGTGAATAGTGAGATGGTGTTGGGATCATTGCAATGGGTATAAAATATAAAAGGGTGATGTTGAGCGTGTTTGACAAATACATTATCTGTCAATTATAAGTCATTAATTTCAATACCATACGCACTTAAGCTTACGTAATAAAAAGCATAGTCGCAGTTTAGCCACTATGCTTTTGGGTCTATCATGTTGCTTTTTGGTTCTACCATGTCAAAGGTATCGTCTTTAAGCACTGTTGTCATGTTAAAACGATTAATCAGTCTCGAATAAGCGATTGAGTAAGCCTAACGGTTATGCTTAATCTACTGAAATTATTCAGCCACGTCAATAGTCTTTGCTTGCTCATGCAAATCTTGCAGTTTGTAAACTTCAAATGGCAAGTCAATCGTATAAGATTTACAAACCGCATCTGCCGCACCCAAGGTGGTGACATAGAATACTTTGCCTTGTAGCGCGCTACGGCGAATAGAGAACGAATCCTCTTGTGCCTGCTTACCTTCAGTCGTGTTGATGATAAGGTCGATCTTGCCATTTTTCAAGGCGTCAACGATATGCGGGCGGCCTTCAGTGACTTTGTTAATTTGCTTGCACTCAATACCAGCATCGCTCAATATCTTTTGCGTACCCGTGGTTGAGACGATGTTAAAACCAAAGCCTGCGAGCTGACGAGCGATAGGGGCGATTTGCGCTTTGTCGCTATCACGCACCGAGATAAAGACGGTTTTGGTTTCGCCTTCAGTCGGCAAGCCTGGCAAACGCTCATTACTACCGATGACCGCTTTGTAGAATGCTTCCCCAAAGGTTTTGCCCACACCCATGACTTCACCGGTTGATTTCATCTCAGGGCTCAAGATTGGATCAACACCAGGGAATTTAGCAAACGGGAATACCGCTTCTTTGACCGCAAAGAATGCCGGAACAATCTCAGTGGTAAATCCTTGGTCTTTTAATGAGGTGCCAGCCATACAGCGAGCAGCAATCTGTGCTAACGACGTACCGATACATTTAGAGACAAACGGTACGGTACGGGCAGCACGTGGGTTTACTTCTAAGATATAAACCGTTTCACCTTTTACCGCAAACTGTACGTTCATCAGACCGATGACGCCAAGCTCTTTTGCCATGGCAACTGTTTGCGCGCGCATGACATCGCATAACTCTTTAGATAACGAGTAAGGCGGCAATGAACAGGCTGAGTCACCAGAGTGAACACCCGCTTGTTCGATATGCTGCATGATACCGCCAATCACGACGTCGGTACCATCGCTCACACAGTCAACATCGACCTCGATGGCATCATCCAAGAAGCGATCGAGCAATACTGGCGCTTCGTTAGAGGCTTGTACCGCGGTACGCAAATAATGTCTGAGCTCATCTTCGTTGTAGACGATTTCCATCGCGCGACCACCAAGTACATATGATGGGCGTACAACTAATGGATAGCCAACGTCTTTTGCCTTGACCAAACCATCTTCTAAGCTAGTCGCTAAGGCATTGGTTGGTTGAATAAGATTCAGTTGCTGAATCATGTGCTGGAAGCGTTCGCGGTCTTCTGCACGGTCAATCGCATCAGGACTCGTACCAATGATTTTGACGCCAGCAGCTTCAAGAGCACGAGCAAGTTTCAAAGGTGTTTGACCACCAAACTGTACGATAACACCATCAGGATTTTCGATACGGACGATTTCAAGCACGTCTTCTAAAGTGATTGGCTCAAAGTAGAGACGGTCAGAGGTGTCATAATCGGTTGAAACCGTTTCAGGGTTACAGTTAACCATGATGGTCTCGTAGCCGTCTTCGCGCATGGCAAGGGCTGCGTGCACACAGCAATAGTCAAACTCGATACCTTGACCGATACGGTTTGGACCACCACCGATGACCATGATTTTTTTGTTATTGGTTGGATTGGCTTCACATTCGCTGTCATACGTTGAGTACATATAAGCGGTGCTGGTGGCAAACTCTGCCGCGCAGGTATCGACGCGCTTATAGACTGGATAGACGTTTAAATCCCAACGCTTTTTGCGTAGCTGCTTTTGTGAGATACCCAGCAATTTGGCCAGACGCAAATCTGACAAACCTTTACGTTTAAAGCTACGTAGATTTTTCTCATTTAAGCCGCCAAAACCTAACGCTTTAACTTGCGCTTCGGTTTTCACGATGTCTTCGATTTGTACCAAGAACCATGGGTCGATTTTGGTTAAGTTAAAGACCTCATCGACGCTCATACCGATACGGAAAGCATCCGCAATATAATAAATGCGTTCAGGCGTTGGAATGGTTAAGCGATTATGAATCTCGCTACGAGCTTTGTCAGTACTAAGGCTACCGTCTTTGATAGCGGCAAAGTCAATTTGCTCATCAAAACCATCATTGCCAGTTTCCATACCGCGTAATGCTTTTTGCATCGACTCTTGAAAGTTACGACCAATCGCCATGACTTCACCAACCGACTTCATCTGCGTTGATAACACGCTATCGGCTTGTGGAAATTTCTCGAAGTTAAAACGTGGGATTTTGGTAACGACATAATCAAGCGCAGGCTCAAAGCTCGCTGGCGTTTTGCCACCAGTAATGTCGTTTTGCAATTCATCTAACGTATAACCAACGGCCAATTTAGCCGCGATTTTGGCAATCGGGAAACCAGTGGCTTTTGATGCCAATGCTGATGAACGTGATACGCGTGGGTTCATCTCGATGACGACCATGCGACCCGTATCAGGGTTGATACCGAACTGGACGTTTGAGCCGCCTGTTTCCACACCAATCTCACGCAGTACGGCTAATGATGCATTACGCATGATTTGGTATTCTTTGTCTGTCAATGTTTGTGCTGGTGCAACCGTGATAGAGTCGCCTGTATGCACACCCATTGGGTCAAAGTTCTCAATCGCACAGATGATGATGCAGTTGTCATTTTTGTCACGAACCACTTCCATCTCGTACTCTTTCCAACCGATTAGTGACTCATCGATAAGTAGCTGATGGTTTGGTGATAAGTCAAAGCCGCGCTCGCAAATCTCGATGAACTCATCGCGGTTATACGCGATACCACCACCTGAGCCGCCCATAGTGAATGACGGACGAATGATACAGGGATAGCCCATTTTTTCTTGGGTCGCAAACGCTTCTTCCATGGTTTCGGCAGTTTCAGCGCGTGGACACTCAAGACCAATACGCTTCATGGCTTTATCAAATAAGTTGCGATCTTCTGCCATCTCGATTGAGTCTTTGGTCGCGCCAATCAACTCGCAGTTGTACTTGGTCAATACGCCATGCTTATCAAGCTCCAATGCACAGTTTAAGGCAGTCTGTCCGCCCATGGTTGGCAAAATAGCATCAGGACGTTCTTTGGCGATGATTTGCTCAACCGTTTGCCACGTGATCGGCTCGATATAGGTGGCATCCGCCATGGTAGGGTCAGTCATGATGGTCGCAGGGTTTGAGTTGACCAAGATGACGCGGTAACCTTCTTCTTTTAGTGCTTTACACGCCTGCGCGCCTGAGTAGTCAAACTCACATGCTTGGCCGATGACGATAGGGCCTGCGCCAATGATAAGAATGCTTTTTATGTCGGTACGTTTTGGCATAATATTTTTAAGTCCTATTTTGGCGGTTTAGATTTACAAAGTATTTAGTAATAAGCCTAGTTTTTACGGTGCTGTGTTTTTTAACCCAAAATCATAATATCTTCAAAGATGCTTTCTCTAAAAATATTCAGCGTGCAAGCTTGCACTTATTTTCAGAGTCTCCTACAAAAACTCCTAAAAGAAAAAATTTCATAGAGGCGGAATCAAAAATAGAACCATCTTCTTTGACTGGCTGACCTACTGAAACTAATAAGTCTTTATAGCGTTCATCTACAATCATTTCTTTGAACACTGAAGCCTCTTTCTTTGGGAGAAGACTCAGTGCAGGAGAAGCCGATAAATCCTTCTCATCAAACTCAATAGCATTTGGAGAACTATAGAAAGTATCAGCGATAGAGATGAGTAAATCTAGTTTGCCTAAATATAAATCAATATGTTCAGGGTTCTTAGCTACTAACTCTTCAATCATACTACTAGAGAGATCATAGAAAGCTTCTCTATCGATATTATTGAAAACGCACTGTTTTTCTTCTTTTAGGCTAATATCATCAGATAATAGAGCATTAACAAACTTAGGATCGCTTATTGCTCTAATAGAAAAATCAGCAAGCCTAATTTTTTCTGCTAATAACTCTTTTTTGTTTTCAAAGCTCAGTTCTTGCTTGTTTGTTACTTTAGCATTAGACACCGCTAATTTCTGCTGATCTTGTAAGTTGATATGGTCAACAGTTGGTTTGGTGGTAGTGCATGCCGCCAAACCAATTGCTAATACTCCAATCAACAAACTACTTTTGACAGACTTGCTCACGATTTCGCCTTTTCCATCATCTCAGCAAACTTATCAAACAATGGCGCGCAGTCATGCGGACCAGGGCTGGCTTCTGGGTGACCTTGGAAACTAAACACTGGCTTGTTGGTCAGCTCAATACCTTGGTTGGTACCATCAAATAATGAACGATGGGTAGATTTAACGTTGTCTGGTAGCGTGTCTTCATCAACCGCGAAACCATGGTTTTGACTGGTAATCATAACCGTGCCAGTTGCCAAGTCTTGTACTGGATGGTTAGCGCCATGATGACCTGTTTTCATCTTGATGGTGTTTGCACCGCTGGCAAGTCCAACCAGCTGATGACCTAAGCAGATACCAAAGGTTGGCACGTCAGTTTGTTCAATAATGTGGCGCACCGCATCGATGGCATAATCACAAGCAGCAGGGTCACCAGGACCGTTTGATAAGAAGATACCGTCTGGATTCATCGCTAGCACGTCTGCGATAGGCGTTTGTGCTGGTACAACGGTCACATGGCAGCCGCGATCAACCAGCATACGTAGGATGTTGGTTTTGGTGCCAAAGTCATAAGCGACCACATTGAATTTGTGCTCAACGTGCGTGTTTAATTGCTTAAAGAAACCACCTGTACCACTATCATGGCTGCCAACAGCATCACGGTTAAGTAGGGTGTCTGATAAATCCCATGAACCCGCTGTCCATTCGAAGTTCTCTTTAGTGCAGCATTCTTTTGCCAAGTCCATGCCTTCGATACCAGCAAACGCTTGAGCCAGTTTAATGGCTTGCTGCTCGTCATCTGTGCTGACAGTCTCGCCGTTAGAGGCGGTCATGATACAACCGTTTTGAGCGCCTTTATCACGTAGCAGACGAGTCAATTGACGCGTATCAATTTCAGCGATAGCGACGGTATTATGACTCTGTAAATAGTCGCTTAATGACTCTGAGTTACGAAAATTTGAAGTAACCATCGTGGCATCACGGATAATAAGTCCATCTGCCCATACTTTGTGACCATTGCCAGACTCTGTGTCCTCGCTATTAGTACCAGTATTGCCAATGTGCGGATAGGTGAGGGTGACCAGCTGACGCGCATAACTTGGGTCAGTTAGGATTTCTTGATACCCTGTCATGGCTGTATTAAACACCACCTCACCGACACGATGACCGAGACTGCCGATACTGATACCACGAAAAATCGTACCGTCTGCTAATGCCAAAATTGCTTGTATTTCTGCCGATGAATTCAAGGGTTGCCTCCGCTATTATTGGTGAGTGCCATCATGTTTTGCTGGTCGAAATATTGCTCCGTATCCCTTTATTTACGGTATCTGACTATTGCCACATAAAGATAATAAAAGGGCGATACACAAAATTTTTCCACAAAAAAGCGAGAAGACATTATTGATGAAAACTACAAAACCCACTAGATAGTGAATAGGTAACTTGCATCATGTCCGCTCGCTTAGGCACAGATTTTGCGTATTATATACAAAATAGGGTGCTATGGCTAGCCGATTCCTTGGATTAATAGTCATTACATAGACAATAACAATAAATCAGAAAATAGCCTAAGTAGTCATGAGTTATTTATTCTTTTATCAAATTCGAAATCAAGCGTCCATTAATAGCGCTGGATTTTAGCAGTGGGCTTTGCCACAATGGACAGCGCAGCGATAAACCCAATTTTTATAACTATAATGAAGATGACAAGGAATCGTTATGATTTATCAATATTTAGACAAAACCCCTAAGTTTGCAGTGCCATTCAACGGTTGGGTGGCAGACTCAGCACAAGTGATCGGTGATGTATATTTAGGGCATAAAGCCAGTGTGTGGTTTGGTGCGGTGATACGCGGCGACGTTGGTCACATTCATATTGGTGATTATAGCAATGTGCAAGAAAACAGCGTTATTCATACTGATTTAGGTATCGCAGCCAACATTGGCGATTATGTCACTGTTGGTCACCTAGCCATGCTACATGGTTGCGAGATCGGTGATAACAGTTTGATTGGCATTGGTGCTGTGATACTTAATAATGCCAAAATCGGCAAAAACTGTCTCATTGGAGCCAAAGCCTTGATTACTGAAGGTCAGATTATTCCAGACAATTCACTGGTGATGGGCGCGCCTGCAAAAGTCGTCAAGACGCTGACCGATGAACAAGCCGCCATGCTAAAAATGTCAGCATACCACTATGCTCAACTCTGTGAGACTTATAAGGAAGGTCTGACTGAAATAGCGATGCCAGATTAACGGGATAGGATGGTTCTGGTTCGATTTGAGCCGTGATTTAATTGACGCTCTTATTAGGGCGTGTCCTAAATTCAATTGATCGTATCTAAACGGGCTAAAAATGGCTAAATTTTGCCAAGCATCGTTAAATAGCTGGTTAATATCCCGATATTATCGGTGTTGCTTTCCTTGTTTGACGGCAATTTATCTCATTTTTATCATTATTTTTGAAATGAGGACATGTCCTAAACTATTTATATTTTTTATTCAGTTCTTGGTATTTTTTAGCAAACAACGATAAGGTCTCACCATGCAGGTAAATCCAGCACAAAACCAACCAAAGCCACAAAAACAACTGGCACTATTTGATTTAGATCACACACTACTCGATGTCGACAGCGACTATCTATGGGGTGAGTATATCGTCAATAATGGGCTGGTAGATGAGGCGCAATATCGCACGGCTAATCAAGCATTTTATGAGCAGTATATCGAAGGTACGCTAGATGCCACAGAATACAATGAATTTGTCGCGCAGTTTTTGACCACATTGCCATTGGCACGGTTGCATGAGCTGCGTGAAGACTATATCAAACGCGAAATCGAGCCGCATATTCGCCCAAAAGCGATGGAAGTACTGTGTCAGCATGTTGAGCAAGGGCACGATGTGGTGATTATCTCTGCGACCAATGATTTTGTGGTCTCTGCCATTGCCAAACGTTTCGGTATTGAAGGCGCCAATGTGTTATCAACACCGCTCGAGATAAAAGACAATCGCTATACAGGTAAGTTAGCGGACAAGCCCAATTTTAAAGAAGGTAAGATATATCATCTAGACAAATGGGTGAATAAGCAGCAGTTAGCTGGGGTTACCTTTGATAAAACCTATGCCTACTCAGACTCCAAAAACGACATTCCGTTGCTCGAATGGGCAGATGTGGCGATTTGTGTGTCACCTGATGATGCCCTACATGCACACGCGTTAGCGCATCGCTGGGCAGTGGAAGACTGGTCAATTTAGGCAACCTAAAGCGCGTTAACGTAGAGGCAGTCATAATTAGCCAAGCGTTTAGCATCAATCTCATTTAAAATAGCGGCAGATTCGTTAGACACTTATTTAAAAAAACAGGAATATTTATGGAAATCAATCCGTATCAAGAACAAATTAAAGATTTATCAGAGCGTGGGCAGGATTTGCGGAGGTATCTTTGACTTCGATGGTAAGCAAGAACGCTTAGAAGAGGTCAATTTAGAATTAGAAAACCCCGATATTTGGAACGATCCAGAGCGTGCGACCAAAATTAATAAAGAAAAAAGTCATCTTGATGGAGTCATCGATGTCGTCGTTTCGCTTGAGACCACATTAGAAGATGCGTCTGCTATGCTGGAGCTGGCGGTAGAAGCAGAAGATGAGTCGTTGCTTGCTGACGTGCAAAGCGAGCTGGATAATGCTGAAAAACGCGTTGCTGATTTAGAGTTCCGCCGGATGTTCAGTGGTGAGATGGATCCGAATAACTGCTACCTAGATATCCAGTCAGGCAGTGGCGGTACCGAAGCACAAGATTGGGCAGAGATGCTGCTGCGTATGTATACACGCTGGGCGGAAGCGCATGGCTTCAAGGTTGACGTTATAGAAGTATCATCAGGTAGCGTGGCTGGTATTAAGTCGGCAACGATTGAGATTAAAGGTGACTATGCGTTTGGTTGGTTGCGTACCGAAATTGGCGTCCACCGTTTGGTACGTAAGTCACCATTTGATAGTAATAATGGTCGTCATACCTCGTTTGCTGCGGTGTTTGTCTCGCCTGAAATCGATGATAATATCGAGATTGATATCAATCCAGCGGATTTGCGTATCGATACTTATCGTTCATCGGGCGCAGGTGGTCAGCACGTGAACACGACTGACTCTGCGGTGCGTATTACGCATGAGCCAAGTGGCGTGGTAGTGACTTGTCAGAACGAGCGTAGTCAACATGGTAACAAAGCCACCGCGATGAAAATGCTACGTGCTAAGCTCTATGAGCTAGAGATGCAAAAGCGTATGGAGTCCCAGCAAGCGGTCGAAGATGGCAAATCCGACGTCGGTTGGGGCAGTCAAATCCGCTCTTACGTGCTCGATGACTCGCGTATTAAAGATTTGCGTACTGGCGTCGAAACCTTTAACACCGGTGCGGTATTAGACGGCGACCTTGATCAGTTTATTGAAGCGAGTCTAAAAGCAGGATTGTAAGCAGCCGTTTTAAAATAGTAACTAATATTTAATTAAGGAAAATTATGCCAAGCGTTAATAATTATTTTGATGATAAAGTAACTTCTATTGCTTTTCAGACAGCGACTAAGCCTGCGACTGTCGGCGTCATGTCTATTGGTGAATATGAATTTGGCACCAGCGAATTTGAGACCATGAGTGTGGTCAGCGGTGCACTAACCGTCAAGCTACCAGAGAGTGACGAGTGGCAAACCTTTAATGCTGGCGAGCAATTTACCGTTGAAGCCAATCAGAAGTTCCAAGTAAAAGTAGACGTCGAAACCGCTTATTTATGTGTGTATGGTAAATAATAGTCTCTAAGTTTTAGTCTTATCGGAACAATCAACGCCAAGTATTTTATGCTTGGCGTTTTTTTATAAGTATTTTTTGAAAGAGATTTAGCCGTTTTTAGCCCATTTAGGTGACTATCGAGTGAGTTGAAGACACGGCCTAATCAATATTATAAGTTTTTACGGTATTGCACCATATCCGTTTGGGTGGCGATTGCATCATAGAGTTTACGTGCTGCAATGTTGCCTTCTTGAGTGGTCCAATAGACACGGTTGCAGTTTTTCTGGCGTGCAAAGTCATAGACCTGTTCAATCAATGCGCGTCCTACGCCTTGCCCGCGAACAGATTCATTAACGTACAAGTCCTCCAAGTAGCAACATTCGGTACTATTCCAAGTATTGGGATGCAGCACCACATGGGTAATACCTACCAGCGTATCATCCTGCCATGCCCCAAATCCATAAATAGGTACATTACTATCTAGCAAATTGCGCCATGTTGTATCAGTTGTGCTCATTGGCAAATGGGTTTCATAAAATGTTAGATAGCATTGCCACAACACTAACCAAGGGTCGTAATCTGCATTAGATAATGGCGTGATTTTTATAGAAGGATTTTCCATAGGTTTTTACTTAGTTTTATTGATGGACATATGTTTAATTATAACTTAGAAAATCATAATTGATAAGCTTTTTATGGTGCATTTTTTACACAGCATTACACTTTATCTGTGCCAAACAAACAGCAAAAATAAAAGCAATTAATTATGCTAAAACAATTACTTTTCAAAGGTGTACGACTCTATGACTAAGGCAGGCGAGCAGACAATGATAAGAGATGTGCGCCATGATTATGAGTATCTTGCCAGCCGCGCTAATCTGCGCTATGTGAGTGACGATGAACCCGGTTATGCGCGTAGACGTTGGGGTCGTGGTTTTACTTACCGTGATGCAACGGGCAAAACGGTCAAAGATAAAGCGTTGCGCCAGCGTTTTGATGCGTTGGTGATACCGCCAATGTGGTCAGAGGTTTGGATTTGCCAAGATGAAAAAGGCCATCTACAATCGACAGGACGAGATGAAAAATCCCGTAAGCAGTATTTGTATCATCCGTCATGGAATAACATTCGTGATCAAGCCAAATTCGATGCGATGATCGGCTTCGCAGAAGCGTTACCCAATCTACGAGCACAGGTCGAAAAAGACTTAGAGGCAGAATCATTGTCACGTACCAATGTGCTCGCCGCAGTGGTTAAGCTACTTGAGACCACCTTGATTCGTATTGGCAATAGTCGCTATGCCAAGCAAAATAAAAGCTATGGGCTAAGCACATTACGTAGCAAACACGTGAGCGAAACAGACACTGGATTGGCGTTTGATTTTGTCGGAAAAAGCGCAAAGGAGCATCATATTGAGCTGCAAGACGAGCGTTTAATTGATATCGTGCAGGCATGTTCTGAGTTGCCGGGTTATCAGATATTCAAATACTTAGATGACGATGGACATAAGCAAGTCGTCGACAGTGCCGATATCAATGATTATTTGCGAATGCATACTAGCGGTATGGACTGCGAAAGCAAGCTATATAGTGCAAAGGATTTTCGCACATGGATGGCAAGTGTGCTCGCGGCAAGCTATCTACATGACGAGCTACAAACGATAGCAGGCGCTAGCATACTTGCCAGTGCACCAGAAAGCGCAGAGCGTCAACAGCTGGTCACTGATATGGTAAAAAGCGTGGCAGCAGAGCTGGGTAATACACCGACCGTATGTCGTGCCTCGTATATTCATCCCATTGTCATTGAACGTTTTTTGGCAGGGCAGTTTTTTGAGACTTACAAACAAGCGCGCCGTGGACGTACCAAACGGCATCAAAGCTGTGAAGAGAAAGCCTTGATTGGATTTTTAAGCACACTAAAATAAATTAATAATGATTAAATACTCCATATCTAAAAATAAAAATGATACGTTATGTATTGAAATAAGTACAAAAATGCGTTACTAATAGAGCATGATAAATACGAACCTATTAAACGGTCTATAGGATGTGGCCGTTTTACAATCATAAACACCATTTTACCCGTTACCTGCTATTGCTAAAGGATTAGCTTATGAACACTGCCTCTCAAACCGCTACAATCGCTGATACAGACGCCTCAGTTACGCCAAAAAATTATACCGATTATTATAATAACTTCGACATGAATACACTGCTGTCAGAAATCTTTGGCGAGCACGTAGACGATCGTTTAAATGCCTATATGGCTTGCTGTGGTCGTCATGTACGTGATGGCCGCGCTGACAATGCCGCGCTAGTACACGAAGATACTGCAG
Source organism: Psychrobacter sp. PAMC 21119 (assembly GCF_000247495.1). NCBI lineage: Bacteria > Pseudomonadati > Pseudomonadota > Gammaproteobacteria > Moraxellales > Moraxellaceae > Psychrobacter > Psychrobacter sp. PAMC 21119. Next base: position 28,889 of record NZ_AHVZ01000016.1, read on the forward strand.
GCAATATAACGCGCATGAGCTTTGGTGAGCTTGACAAAGCAAGTGCCCAAATTGCTAACTTACTACAGTCGTATGGCGTAAAAGCGGGTGATAAAGTGGCGACTATGCTACCACGTACGCCTGAGCTGCTCACTGTGGTATTGGCAACATGGCGCATCGGGGCTGTATACCAGCCACTATTTACCGCTTTTGGCTATGATTCGATCAAATATCGGATGGACAAGGCCGACACCAAGGTTGTATTTACCAATCTAGATAACCGCAGCAAGTTTGAAGATTTGGCTGAGCAGACCAAAATGGTATTGGTCGGCAGTATAGAGGATGCTCAGACATGGTGTGACGATCATTATAGCCAGTCTATGGAAGCACAGTCGCAAACGATCGAACCCGTGATGCTCGATACCGATGCGCCATTTTTGCAGATGTTTACCTCAGGTACAGTTGGCAAATCAAAAGGCGTGAGTGTGCCATTGGCTGCATTACCTGCCTTTTACTTGTATATGCGTTATGCCATTGATCTACGTGAAGATGACCAATATTGGAACATGGCGGATCCAGGCTGGGCGTATGGCTTGTACTATGCCATCACAGGGCCTTTACTATTGGGTATCACTACCTATTTCAATGAAGCAGGCTTTGACGCGACCAACACACGCGACTTTATGGTACGTCACAAGATCACCAATTTGGCCTCTTCACCAACCGCCTTCCGAATGATGAAATCCAGCGGCGTGTTTGAAGACGCTCATAAGGATACCAATGCCAAGTTATCTCTACGCTGTGCCAACTCAGCAGGGGAAACACTCAACACCGAAGTCGTAAGCTGGGTGGAAACCTATCTGACGTGTCAAGTGAAAGACCAATATGGGCAAACAGAGACAGGCATGACGTGCTGTGCCCATCATGCACTGGCACATGAATGTCCAGTTGGCTCTATGGGTATGGCGTTATCAGGGCATACGCTCGTCGTATTAGATGATGATATGAATGTACTGCCCGATGGCGAGCAAGGGCAATTAGCCGTTGTGGTCAGTCAGTCGCCCGCGTTTTATTTCCAAGGGTACAGCTGGAATGAGAAGCAAGCCTTTGCAGATGATTATTACTTAACAGGCGATGTGGTTGAGCGTCATAGTGACGGTAGTTATTGGTTCTCAGGACGTGATGATGACATCATTATTACCGCAGGTTATCGTGTAGGGCCTACCGATGTCGAAAATACCGTATTAGAGCATGAAGCGGTTGCAGAATCAGCAGCAGTTGGCGTGCCAGATGAAGTGCGTGGACATACAATCAAGTCTTATGTGGTGTTAAAAGATGGCATCGAAGGCTCTGAAGAAATCGCTCAGCAAATTAAAGATTTGGTACGCAAGCGTCTATCGACTCATGCTTATCCGCGTGAGGTCGAGTTCGTGAGCGAACTACCAAAAACCCCAAGTGGTAAGATTCAACGCTTTTTGCTGCGCAGTCTATCTGCCGGATAAGGGCGTTTTGCAATATATAGTATTAGGGCGCGTCATCAATTAGCACATGAATACATTTAGTGGTCTTAAAATGGCTAAATTTAGCCAAACATCGTCAGAAATCTTGTCAATATGTTCATATTTACGGCAATTTCTTCCTTGTTTGGCTGCAATTTTCCTCATTTTAAGCCTCACAATCTAAATGATGACACGCCCTAGATAGTATTTCGTTAAAATAGAGATTCTTTATGATGAAGCTATTTAACATAAGCTGATTAACATAGACTGACAATGAAAATATCAAATAATAAATAGTTAAGGAACATTCATGCAAATTCAAAAAAACAGCTTTTTGGTCACAGGTGGTGCATCAGGATTGGGTGAAGCAGTGGTTCGCGCGTTAGTCGCTCAAGGTGGCAACGTTATCATTGCTGACTTGAATGAATCAGCTGGGCAAGCACTGGTCAACGAGCTGGGAGATAACGCACGTTTTGTACGTTGTGATGTCACCAGTGGTGAGGAGGTGCAAGCGGCTATTGCCGTTGCTGAAGAAGCGTTCGGCGGTCTCCACGGCTCGATCAATTGCGCAGGTATCGCTGTCGTACAAAAGCTACTAGATCGCGAAAACAATCCAGCAGATCTTGAGGCTTTTAGCCGCGGGGTTAATATTAATCTGGTCGGTTCATTTAACGTAGCGCGCTTAGTCGCGTCTAGTATTGCCAAAAGAGTGGCTAATGCCAATAGCGTAGAAAAAAGCAATAGAGAAAAGAATATAGATCAAGGTCTTATTATTAATACTGCGTCTATTGCGGCCTTTGATGGGCAAATGGGGCAGGCGAGTTATGCATCGTCCAAAGCTGGCGTCGTCGGTATGATGTTGCCACTGGCTCGTGAGCTGGCACGTCACGGCATTCGAGTGATGACTATTGCACCCGGTATTTTTGCCACACCCATGATGGATTCGATTCCCGGAAAGGCGCGTGAGCAATTAGAGTCTGGCGTGCCTTATCCCAAACGTTTGGGTGATCCTAATGAATTTGCCAAACTGGTCACCCATATTATTGATAATGCCTACCTAAATGGTGAAGTCATTCGTCTCGATGGTGCCATTCGTATGGTCTAATGATATTAGTTTCTTATAAAAAATAAGATTTTTGCGATATGATTCACGAAGTTTTCACAAAAATTGGCATGGTGCTTTGATATATTATGACTCACTGTTATTGAGCGTTGGTTATAAGGATTAAAGCTTATGTCATTTTTTCTTCCACATGCTAGCAAGCGTGCAAATTGGTTACTGATTGCAATAGGAATTAGCCTTGCTGCTATTATTAGCACTAGTGCCATTGCTGCGGTTAAGCATATTGTAGAAAAAAAGCAACCCATTGCTAATAACGTGATTATCGATAAAGTCTTTGTCGATAAATCTGAACGCCGTTTGCAATTATTGAGTGGCGATGATGTAATTCGTACTTATCATATTGCATTGGGCGACAGTCCAGTAGGTCACAAGCAGCAACAAGGCGATGAACGTACACCCATAGGCAACTATACTTTAGATTATAAAAATGAAAACTCTATTGCCCATCGCTCCATTCATATTAGTTATCCAAATGTGGCTGATAAAGCGCAGGCCAAATCACTTGATGTCAATCCGGGCGGTGATATTATGATTCATGGTCAGATGAATGGCTTTGGTCATTTAGCATGGCTCAATCAAAAACGCGACTGGACGGATGGTTGTATCGCCGTGACCGACGATGAGATGGATGAAATCATGGCTGCAGTCAAAGTAGGCACCACGATTGAAATCGTAGAGTAGAGCGATTGAGTTTTCGATGACACGTCCTAATTTTACATAAATCAGATAGGGTGTCGGACTCGCTTATTCTATTCTTTGTCGTACTTTTATGCGCCTTCTGCTCGCTTTTTTATAGCACTGTTTCCCCTTCATACCTTTTAATTCCTCTTAAAAATACATTTAAATGATATTAATCAATAAGCAATGCTAAATATCATTGCTTATAGTAAGGTTTTATTTGATAATTGGCTTGAAATAAGTAGATATATACCTTATATAAATGACAGATAACAGTGGGCACTAGAGTCTAGAGCGACTACTGAAAATACTAATTATAAAAGGATGTGAATATGAGATTTGAGAAATTTACCCAAAAACTGCAATCCGCCATTCAAGAAGCACAAAGCCTAGCCTTAGGTCGCGATCATACAGGTATCGATCCTGTGCATCTGCTTGCCATATTGCTGCAAGATGAATCTAATTTGTCTATCTGCCAACAAGCAGGTGCGTCTATTCCAGCGTTAAAGAACGGTATTGCAAAGGCACTGGATAATCAAGCGACCATTTCGGAGCCGACAGGTGACGTGAATCTAAACCCAAACTCGGTCAAAATTTTGAACTTGGCCGATCGGCAAGCGCAAAAAGAAGGCGACGATTTCATCGCCACTGAATGGGTGATGTTGGCGCTCGCTGAGCAGGGCGAAACCAAAAAGATATTTGAGAGTGCTGGCGTGACGGCGGCTAAATTAAAAGCCGTGATTGAACAATTACGTGGTGATGAAACCGTGAATAATCAAAATGCGGAAGATCAACGTGATGCATTAAATAAATATACCATCAACTTGACCGAGCAGGCGGAGCTTGGAAAGCTAGACCCAGTGATTGGTCGTGATGAAGAGATTCGTCGTACCATTCAAGTACTGTCACGTCGGACTAAAAATAACCCTGTGCTTATCGGTGAGCCGGGTGTGGGTAAGACGGCTATCGTCGAAGGCTTAGCCCAAAAAATTATCAATGGTGATGTGCCAGAAGGTTTACGCCGCAAAGAAGTGCTGTCATTAGACTTAGGTGCGCTAATCGCTGGCGCAAAATTCCGTGGTGAATTTGAGGAACGCCTCAAAAGCGTATTGAGCGATTTGGCCAAGCAAGAAGGCAACGTCATCTTATTCATCGATGAGCTGCATACGATGGTTGGTGCGGGTAAGTCTGAAGGGGCGATGGACGCAGGCAACATGCTAAAACCTGCATTGGCACGCGGTGAGCTACACTGTGTCGGAGCGACGACACTAGATGAGTATCGCAAGTACATCGAAAAAGATGCGGCACTTGAGCGTCGTTTCCAAAAAGTGTTGGTCGATGAGCCAACGGTTGAAGACACCATTGCAATTTTGCGAGGTCTTAAAGAACGTTACGAGCTGCATCATGGGGTCGATATTCAAGACAGCGCCATTATTGCTGCTGCGCGGATGAGTCACCGTTATATTACTGATCGTAAGTTGCCAGACAAGGCGATTGACTTAATCGACGAAGCCGCGAGTCGCTTGCGGATGGAGATGGACAGCAAGCCTGAATCGTTAGGTAAGCTTGATAGCCGTTTGATTCAGCTAAAAATGCAGCGTGAAGTGCTCAAAAACGAAGAAGATGCAGGTGCGCAAGCAGAGCGTAAAGCACTCAATGCGCAAATTGAAGAGCTAGAAAAAGAGTACGCTGATCTGAATGAAATTTGGCAAGCAGAAAAAGCATTGGTCAAAGGCAGTCAGCAGCTAAAAGACGAGCTGGATAAAGCCCGTATTGCGTATGACAAAGCCAGTCGTGAAGGCGATTATGAGACCATGAGCAAGCTGCAATACGAAACCATTCCGCAGCTAGAGCGCCGTATCACTGAGTCTGACTTGGCAGAACAAAAAGAGCAAACAGGCGAAGGTAGTGGTGTAAAACTGCTACGTAATAAAGTGACAGACAACGAGATTGCGGAAGTCGTTGCGGCCGCGACTGGTATTCCAGTCAATAAAATGATGCAAGGCGAGCGTGAAAAAATGCTGGCAATGGAAGAAAAACTCCATGAGCGCGTCATCGGTCAAGATGAAGCAGTTGAAGCGGTAGCAAATGCGGTACGCCGTAGCCGAGCTGGCTTGTCTGATCCGAATCGTCCTTCTGGCTCGTTCTTATTCCTTGGACCTACGGGTGTTGGTAAGACTGAGCTGACCAAATCATTGGCGAACTTCTTGTTTGACAGTGAAGATTCGATAGTGCGTATCGACATGAGTGAATACATGGAGAAACACAGTGTCAGTCGATTGGTTGGTGCGCCTCCAGGCTATGTGGGTTATGAGGAAGGCGGTGCGTTGACTGAAGCTGTTCGCCGTAAGCCTTATAGTGTAATTTTGTTCGATGAAGTTGAGAAAGCGCATCCTGATGTATTCAATATATTATTACAAGTATTGGACGATGGGCGTTTGACGGATTCACAAGGTCGTGTGGTGGATTTCAAAAATACCGTGATTATCATGACCAGCAACTTGGGTTCGCATAAAATCCAAGAAATGGTTGGTGAAAGCTACGAGGATATCAAAGCGGAGGTCATGGATTCTGTTGGTCAGCATTTCCGCCCAGAGTTCGTCAACCGTATCGATGAGATAGTGGTCTTTCATCCGCTTGGTATGTCGCAAATGGCAGGTATTGCTACTATTCAACTGGATCGTTTGCGTCAACGCTTGCATGAGCGTGAGATGGATATCGAGCTATCAGCGGATGCGATGAATAAATTGGTTGCCGTGGGTTATGATCCTGTGTATGGTGCGCGTCCGCTCAAACGTGCCATTCAGCAAGAGATTGAAAATCCATTGTCATTGAAATTATTATCGGGTGATTTTGTCGCTGGCGATATTATCAAAGTCGATGTTGGCTCTGATGACAAGCTGACTTTTGATAAGCTAAGAATGAGCTAATCAATCTAGCATTGAAGTTTTTATGAGCTAGCTATACTCTTAAAATCAACCCCTTATCTGCGAGCGTAGATAAGGGGCTTTTACGTTTAGGCGCGCGTTTTGCGCTACTATTCTTTTACTATTTAAATATCAGGACTATGCTATAAATAAATGACTAGGGTCTGTTGAACATTCAAATATTAGGACTGCTGATCGCTAAAATTGCCCCAAACTAGGCGTAAACCGATGATAATGTCGAGACCTTAGCTAGGTTTGCAACAACATTTGGGGTGATTTTAGCATCAGCCTTTCAGGGCAGGTCTATTTTTTGCCAATACATGGCGAAATTGTCTAACCTAGAACGACTAGGCATCAAAAATTTCACTGCGTATTGTCTAAAAAATAGCCACTGCCAGTTCCATGTTTGAATGTTCAACAGACCCTAATAACATAAGTGCAAATTGGATAAAGAGGAAAAATGATGACAACCCATATTGAACGTCTAGGCAAACCTTTGACATTGCCGTTAATCATCGCGGCTCTATTGTTCAGCACCTCGGCTTGCTCCAATCCTTCGTCGGTAAACACCAGCCCCGATGCGGCAGAATCCAAAGAGACGCAAACCTCTAAAGCCGATGTGAAAATTAGTGATGCTCAAGTCAGCGTAGACAAGCCTGACTTTACTACTGCCGAGATTGCAACCTTTGATGAGCCTTGGGCTATGGCTGCATTACCCAGCGCAGATAACCAACCACCGAAGCTACTGGTGACCCAAAAAACAGGCGAGCTGTTCATTGTAGATACCGCGACGGGTGCCAAAACGAGAGTCGATGGTGTTCCCGAAGTCGCTTATGGTGGCCAAGGTGGATTGGGAGACATCATAGTAGCGCCAGATTTTGCTAGGTCTAATACAGTGTATCTCAGCTATGTGGAAGCAGGAACGGGAGGTGACAGCAATACATTTGGTGCTAAAGTCATCAAGGCAACGCTCTCAGGACTAGAGACAGATACGCCAACGTTGCAAACCATCACACCCATTTGGCAGCAGTTTCCTAAGGTCAAAGGGCAAGGACACTATAGCCATCGCTTGCTGTTTTCACCTGATGGACGCTATCTATATATCAGCTCAGGCGAGCGTCAAGAAAAAACCCCAGCACAAGATATGAGTGTCAACTTGGGTAAAATTATACGCCTAAATGCTAACGGATCTATCCCAGTAGACAATCCATTTTTGGACAATACGAATGACATTGCCAAGCAGTTTTGGACGATAGGTCATCGTAATGTGCTTGGCATGACATTTGATGACAGTGGACAGCTTTGGGCACATGAGATGGGGCCAAGAGGCGGCGATGAATTCAATCTCATCGAAAAAGGTAATAATTATGGCTGGCCAGTTGTGTCCAATGGACGCAATTACTCAGGTATTGATATCCCTGATCATGACACAAAGCCTGAGTTTGCTGCACCCAAAGTTACTTGGACGCCAGTCATATCTCCATCTTCCATCAGCATATACGCTGCGGGTAGTCATAATGACTTTCCTAGTTGGCAAGGCAATGCGCTGATTAGTGGCTTATCTTCTAAAGCACTTATCGTAGTCAGCTTCAATGAAGGCAACACCGCTGCTGAACGCTATCGCTACGATATGGGCGAACGTATCCGCAGTGTGCTGGCAGTAGATGGGCAAGTGTGGGCATTGGAAGATGGTAATGGGGGGCAATTACTTAGACTACTGCCTAAGTAATATCGTAATAAAACCAATTTTGATTTTATATTTATGTAGTTATTCTAAAAAAAATTGTTAAGTCTTTTAGAGTAAATTAAAGGTTTTATCAAGTTTTATTTTGTAATTGATTGATAGTTAAGGCCTATTTTGTTAAGGTAATGTTCCTTGAATTTTGAGACTTGCACATGGAAGAAGTAAAAGTAGGCAGATTAGGACCTTTTCCACGGGTGAGTAAACCTGTGTTTATAACATCGACGTTGTTAATTGTCGGATTTATTATTTTTGGCGCTTTGTTTACGGAAACAGCAGGGGCGCTTTTTAGTTTTTTACAAAATTTTATTACTGATAAATTCGGTTGGCTATTTATTATCCTAGTCAATACAGCGCTTGCCCTCTGTATTTACTTAGCAATGAGTCGCTATGGTGATATTCGGCTAGGCAATCAAACGGAGCGACCACAATACAATCTGTTTTCGTGGATTGGTATGTTGTTTTCTGCAGGTATTGGTATTGGTCTAGTCTACTGGGGTACAGCGGAGCCGTTGTATCACTTTATGGCACCACCAATGGGCGAGGCCGAAACGGTTGAAGCCGCAAAGCAAGCGATGAATATCTCATTTATGCATTGGGGGTTACACGCTTGGGCCATTTATACGATTGTGGCGCTGTCTTTAGCCTATTTCCATTTCCGTCGTGGCTTGCCATTATCGATTCGATCAACCTTGTATCCTTTGCTCGGCAAAAGAATCTATGGCCGATGGGGACATACTGTCGATATCTTGGCCGTGTTTGGTACGATGTTTGGTGTGGTCACCTCGCTTGGGCTTGGGGTGATGCAGATCAATTCTGGACTCGAAAAGCTGTTTGGTACGCCTAACAGTCTTACGGTTCAGTTTGGCTTGATCGCTTTCATTACAGCGCTTGCAGCGGCTTCGGTCTTGATGGGTCTAGATAAAGGTATTAAGCGACTTAGTGATATCAATATTGGTTTCACCATCGTCTTATTAGCGTTTATGGTTATTTTAGGGCCGACACTTTTCATCTTTGATAGCTTTATTGAAAACATCGGCAACTATCTGACAGTGATTGTTCCTTTAGGTACGTGGGGTGAGTCTTATAGTGGAACGGATTGGCAGAGTGGTTGGACGATATTTTATTGGGCATGGTGGGTTAGCTGGGCACCATTTGTTGGTATCTTTATTGCCCGTATCTCTCGTGGTCGTACGATTAGAGAGTTTGTACTTGGTGTACTACTCATTCCTATGATGATTTTGTTTTTCTGGTTTACGACCTTTGGTGGCGTTGCTGTTCACATGGAGCTTGCCTCTGCTGTGTCTGGTATCAGTCCAGGATTGGTTGAAGCGGTACAAGCAGATACTGGTAGTGCGATCTTTAAATTGGTTGAGTACTATCCATTGGCAAAACCAATTACGCTACTGATTGTAGTGATGATTATGCTGTGGTTCGTAACCTCATCAGACTCAGCCAGTTTTGTCATTGACATGTTGACTGCTGGTGGCGATACCAATCCACCAAAAATACAGCGCTTGTTTTGGGCAACCACAGAAGGCGTTATCGCAGCTATCTTGCTGGCGGCTGGTGGACTGTCTGCCTTACAAGCGGCGGCTATCGTAGCAGGACTACCATTTGCCTTAGTGATATTCGTCATGATGTATGCATTGTTACGTGGTCTTAGTCGCGATCGCTTGATTCTATATCGAGCGCAGCAGCAATTCATCACGGATGAATCAGCAGACCATAATTCAGCGAACGAATTCGTTGATGAGCATTTGCTAAAAGGGCCACCCAAGATAGTGAAAGGTGACTAATAAGTAAAATAGTCATTTAAGCTGTTTTAATAGGAGCCCTAATTTATTCGTAAATTGGGGCTTCTTTATTGGATAAAGATATTTAAATTTATTCAGTATAAATTCGAATTGTTGAAAATTATTACCGAAGTGTTACTACCATTTCTATACATTTGGCAGTGTTTACAAAGCGTTATATTTGATAATTCGTTCATACCTTGGTATGGTTACGCACTTTTTTTGGGGATATACTTATGGATCATGTAAAAGTTGGCCGATTAGGCCCTTTTCCGCGGGTAAGTAAACCTGTATTTTTGACTTCAGCGATTTTGATACTTGCCTTCATTATCTTTGGGGCATTATTCAACGAACAAGCAGAAGTGGTATTTAACCAAGCAAAAGCATTTGTCTCTTTACGCTTTGGCTGGTTCTTTATTGTGGTGGTCAATTTAACGTTGGTCATGAGTATTTATATGATATTTAGCCGCTATGGCGATATCAGGCTTGGTCATCAGAATGAGAGACCAGAGTACAATCTGGTTTCTTGGATTGGTATGCTGTTTTCAGCAGGTATCGGTATTGGACTGCTTTATTGGGGCACAGCCGAGCCGCTGTATCATTTCATGGCTCCACCATTAGGAGAGGCGGAAACAGTCGCCGCTGCTAAGCAGGCGATGAACATCTCGTTCCTGCATTATGGTCTACATGTATGGGCGCTCTATGGCATGGTCGCGCTATCCTTGGCTTATTTTCATTATCGAGTAGGGTTGCCATTGGCTATCCGCTCCACCTTGTATCCAATATTGGGTAAAAAAATCTACGGCGGTTGGGGTCATACGGTCGATACGCTTGCCGTATTTGGTACGATGTTTGGGGTAGTGACCACGTTAGGTCTTGGTGTTTTACAGATTAACTCTGGTCTTGAGACACTGTTTGGTGTGCCCAACAATATTACGGTGCAGATTATTTTGATCGGCTTTATCACTATGCTAGCAGGGTTATCCTTGTTCATGGGACTAGATAAAGGCATTAAGCGTCTCAGTGATACCAATATATTCTTCACGGTGATATTGCTCAGTTTTGTGATTATCTTTGGGCCTACTCAATTCATCTTTAATAGTTTTGTAGAAAATATCGGCAACTATTTGCATGAAATTGTGCCATTAGGTCTGTGGACAGAGTCTTATAGTGGAGAGGAAAACTGGCAATCCTCATGGACGATTTTTTATTGGGCATGGTGGATTAGTTGGTCGCCATTTGTTGGAGTGTTTGTTGCCCGTATCTCTCGAGGTCGCACCATCCGTGAGTTCATATTAGGGGTTTTATTAATTCCTATCACGATTCTATTCTTGTGGTTTACCGCCTTTGGTGGTTCTGCGGTGAATATGGAGCTGATGGCAGCGGCAGATCCTAACCTTGTCAGTCCGGGTCTTATCGAAGCCGTTAAAGCAGATACCGGTAGTGCTATCTTTAAGTTAATGGAGTCTTATCCACTAACAGAGGCGGTCAACCTACTCATTGTAGTCATGATTGTACTGTGGTTTGTGACCTCATCAGATTCAGCCAGTTTTGTTATTGATATGCTGACCTCAGGTGGCGATACCAATCCACCAAAGATTCAACGTTTATTTTGGGCAGGTGCTGAAGGCGTTATCGCCGCTGTATTATTGGCAGCAGGTGGTTTAAGTGCACTGCAAGCGGCCTCTATTGTTTCGGGCTTTCCTTTTGCTATTGTGATTGTCGTGATGATGTATTCATTGCTACGCGGATTGAGCCGAGATCGTTTGATACTGTATCGCAATCAGCAATGGTTCACCACTGAGGAGTCAGCAGAGCACAATTCTGCTAATGAATTCCGTGATGAAGACCTACTTACAGGTCCACCAAAAATCGTAGACTCTAATGATTAACACGCTCTAGATATTTGCTAAAAATCCCAGCCTTGTGCTGGGATTTTTTATGTCACTGTATTTTTATATTTTCAATAAGTGGAAAGCCATCATCTGCATTCATCTTTTGCGTAAACGATTGCCTCAGTGCTACACGGTTAAAGTATATTCAGTGAAAAGTAATATCGATATATCAGCAGTATCGTAGTGTTTTTGAGGTATTTTGACTATAGTTTAAAGTGAGTACAAGGCAACTGAGCACAAGTAGATTACTGATAGACAACGCACGCAAATAAAAATAGCGCACTCAGGTCATGAGTACGCTATTGGTTTTTCAGTCAGATTTAAGCTAAAACCATACTGAGCCAAATTTATACTGAACTTAGTATGCGCCTTCGCTATAGATAAGCTCGTAGCTATGGCTGTATATCTCGACGATGTTGCCGAACGGATCTTCCATATAAATCATACGGTAAGGTTTTTCGCCAGGGTAGTAGTAGCGTGGTTTTTCCATACGCTTTTTGCCACCTGCTGCAACCATACGCTCAGCCAGCTCTTCAACATTTGGATCTTGAACACAGAAGTGAAAAATACCTGTTTTCCAGTATTCAAAGTTGTTTTCAGGATCTTCTTGGTTTTTAAATTCAAAAATCTCAACACCGATACGGTCACCAGTAGATAGGTGAGCGATACGGAAGCGGCCCCAACCTGAACCGAATACTTCAGTACACATTTCACCAATCGGACTGTCATCTTCAACAATCTCAGTTGGTTCCATGATGGTGTACCAACCCATCACTTCAGTATAGAATTTTACGGCAGCGTCCAAATCAGGGACTGACAGACCGATGTGCGAAAAGCTTCTTGGATAAACGTTGTTCATAGCTTGTGCTCCTGTTTGCTGTACTCTTGTTTAACGTGAGGCCAGTATACAAACGCACAGTCATTATGTAAAATTATCAAATATTATATAAATAAGTATGAAATGTAATGATTAATATCACATGGTTGCGTACTTTCTGTACGCTCGCGGAAGTTGGGCACTTTACGCGTACGGCTGAACGTCTGTATATGACGCAGTCTGGTGTGAGCCAGCACATACGTAAGTTAGAGGAGCAGTTGGATACGGACTTGTTGATTCGTCAAGGAAAGCAGTTCTCATTGACCAATGCAGGTGAGCAGCTTTATAAAGAGGCAGGCGAGATATTGCAGCGCTTATCAAATTTAGAGCAGCGAATAGGTGAGGATCCACCTTATGAAGGACTGGTGCGGTTGATGTCACCGGGAAGTGTCGGACTTAAGCTATATCCAAAGCTGTTGACGCTACAGCAGCAGCATCCAAAATTGGTGATTGATTATCGCTTTGCACCCAATGCTGATATCGAGCGGGCGCTTGCCAATCACGAGATCGATATTGGTTTTATGACGGATATCTCAGATGATGAGACAGTCAGTTGCCAGCCCATGGCGCAAGAAGCATTGATACTAGTGACACCTGCGACTACGGTAGAGCCAAGCTGGGAGCAGCTCATCGAGCTTGGATTTATTGATCATCCAGATGGTGCCCATCATGCAGGCATGCTACTAACTGCTAATTATGAGCAATTCCAACATATCAATGACTTTGATAAAAAAGGCTTTTCTAATCAGATAGGTTTAATCTTAGAGCCCGTCAGTAGAGGAATAGGCTTTACCGTGCTACCTGCACACGCAGTGGCTGCTTATCCAAAGCCTGAGCTTATTAACAGTCACTATCTACCGGTTGCCGTTAGCGAGACGCTATACCTTGCGCTAAGACGACAGCGTGCGCTCTCTAATAGAGTGCATACAGTCATTGAGGAAGTAAAAAAATGGCTATAAAGGTATGACAGGCGTATACAAATTTTCTTAGGCAAAATATACAGATACGGAAATGAGGATTTTACTAAGCTATTTTATCAAACCAAGCCTTGGTGCTTTGAGCAGTCATAGAGTCGAAGCTCACATAAATTCCTTGTTCATCTAAAGTGGCATACCAATGATCATCGTTACTACCAGTTAGCAACTGAAAGTACTTATTGTTAACGATTCTACCTACGGTATAGATTTCGCCTTCTAAATAAAAATCATTACCTTGTGTGCAGAGTAATTTATCGTCAGTGCTTATCATATGATTCTATCTCATTCATAAAAAGATAAAACGATAATACCAACTTAATCAGTAATAATAAAGAGGCTTTGATAAGGAGTATCTTATTGTTAAGTATATGTTTTTTAGCTTATTTGTTGCTGAAACATATCATTATAAAAGTGGGTGCAATAGTAAGTGATTGAGCATACAAACTTAAGCATATAGGGGTCTCTATGTTATCTGATTTTTAACAGTGAACGATTGGTTTTCATAAATAAAAGTCATCTACACCGCAAATTTTTTCGCGCCAAGCACACAAGCTAATGCTCCCAATGTACTTATTACCATGCCAAGACTAACGGTCTCATGTAGTAATCCTGCCGCTAGCATAAGACCCATAAAAGGCTGTAGCAACTGTAATTGCCCAACAGCAGCAATACCTCCTAATGCCAATCCACGATACCAAAACAAAAATCCGATAAACATACTGAACAAAGACACATAGAATAATCCTGCCCAAGCGGTAATGTTGATGTCTGTGAATGTCTTTGGCCACGTTAGCCACGTGACGGGAAGTAGCATTGGTAATGATAAAACCAAAGCCCAACTAATCACCTGCCAGCTGCCAAGAGTGCGTGATAACCGTGCGCCTTCTGCATAACCTAGAGCACAAGCGATGACAGCGCCTAGCATTAGTAAGCCTCCCAACAAAGGCGTATGACTACTGCTCATAGCCGCGTAACCAGCGACAAAGGTGCTACCTAACAAGGCAAATAACCAAAATAAAGCGGGTGGGCGTTCATCACCGCGCCAAACGGCAAATATAGCAGTGAATAGCGGTAATATTCCTAAAAATACAATGGCGTGTGCCGAGGTGACATGCTGTAAAGCCAACGCGCTTAACAAAGGAAAGCCAATGACCACACCTAGAGCGACAACACTTAGAGCGGGTAGGTCAGCCTTGGTTGGTGGGTGCTGTTTGAATATTGCTAAGACGGTAATAGCGAGCAACGCGGCTAACGTCGCACGCGTTCCAGTCAAAAATAGAGGGTCAAAACCCATTACTGCTAAGCGGGTAGCTGGTAAAGAGCCTGCAAAGATAACGACGCCGATAAACCCATTCATCCAACCTTGAGTTGTGTTTTTCATAAACCTACCACTGTATTTTTGATACGTTGATTAAAGCAAATGTTTGGTAGGTTATCTACGTACAATACAGTACAATTATACCGAACTGTTTGGTGTCAATGGCCCATACAGTATGAAGCGTATTTACTAAAGGTAGGCTGGTATTACTAGGTTTCATTATTGAAACCAGATAAATGCTATTTTAGATTTATCTGACTTTGAGCCAACTCACGGTAGCCAAGCATAATAAATTTTTCGGCTAAGCATGACTTGGTAAAGCATAGATAATAGACCTCTTGCAAAAGTAGCAAAGGGAATTAAAATAAGAAGACGCTCATAACTTTTTAGGAACCATGCCAAACATAGATAAGCT